>NZ_JBFTPY010000016.1:0-111546 GCF_056398725.1 Arthrobacter sp. 01T425
CCGACGTCATCGACCGGTCCCTGAAGAACATTGTCTTCACCACCGACCCGCTCGCAGGGACGTACAAGAAGCTGCTCCAGGACGGCGTCGACGCCGGCACCACCAAGCAGGCCGACATCAACGGCATCTTCGACCTCACGGCGCTCAACGCCGTGTCGGCCCAGAAGATCTCCGCCGGAGGGCTGGGCAGGGAATAACAGGGCGAATCGCTGTAGCGACTAAGTAAAAGCCCAACGGGCGGCGGTCACGGGAGACGTCCTCGCTAACGCGACGACTCCCGTGCCGCCGCCCGTTGGCTGTGCACAGCGTACGCAGCCGCTTCGAGCCTCACACAGATCCGCAGCCCCGCTCACGGCCTCGGAAGTCTCATTCCAAAGCCCCGCCTGCCGCCCCCCTCTAAACACAAGCATTCCGTAGTCCCGTTGCCGAAGCCCTCTGCCGGCGACTGCGGCAAGTCGATGTCGGTCGCCTCCCGGGCATTTCAAAGCCTCCCGGGCATCTCAAATACGATCGATTGATGAGACACGCGGCGGCTCGCAGAGGGCCTCAGGAGTTCCCGGCACCACAAGGGCCGCCGCTGTCTCGAAATGCCGTCCAACAAAAGGCGGTCTCACAACAGCGAATTGTTCGGGATTGAGAGAATACGGGAGAGTTGCCGGCTGTGATCGGATACCCGAGTTCTCATGCTTACTCCCTCGGCGGTCAGAGGCCCTTGGAAGCCACTTCAAGGCGACTAGTCAAACGACCGTTGTTGACGCTGGACGCTCTTCCGGCACCTGTGGTCTGTCCGACAACTCGGCGGCGGCGGGAACATAGTTCCTATTCACACGCGGGACTACACGCGGGACCTGCCGCGGAGGAAGTGGAAGATCAGGACGACCACGGCAATTACCAGAAGCAGGTGAATGAGCCCACCGCCGATGCCTCCGAGCAGGCCGAGAAGCCAGAGAACAGCGATAATGATGGCTATCCAAAGCAACATGAGAGTCTCCCTTGTTTGTCTGCGGATGGAAATGCTGATTCTGCGCCCTGGCTGGTCTGCGTATTTTGGCACGAGGCGTTCCCTTAAAGGGATCGGGCAGGTTCGGTTCGGGTCCCCGTGCCGCCCGCACCCGGCGCCTGACCGGTCCAGCACGGCGTAGGGCGGAGCTGATGTGGCCGGTTATACGTCAGGAGATTTTTCCGTGGCCGGAGGGTGTTCTCCGGCCAGGTGGTGTGCTTCCTTGAGATGGCGTGCGAGCTTTTCCTCAGCGGCAGCGCGCCGTTGCCCGATGGTGCGCATCTGGTGTGTGGTCAGGTCCTCGCGGCGCGTCCACGCGGCGGCACGTTGTGCCGGCCCGGGTTCGGTGTGTTCGTTCATGACCGCATCGTCGCACACGATCTTTCTGGGCAAAAGGCACAATTTTGCAACGCCTGGGAGCGCAAGCGTTCCCCCACGGATCGAGGAACCGGACCGGGGTCTAGGCAGCCGGAGCCGATGCCGGGCCGTTTTCTTTCGCCGGTCCCCGGCCGATCGGGGTGGTCCGGTCGGCGTCGGCACCCTTGGTTTGGAATCCCTGGGGGAGCGGTGCGAGGGGAAGTTCCCGGTGGACGATGTAATCGCAGGCCGCGGGGCCAATCATCGCCAGCCCGGTGCACAGGCCGCCCGGGTGGTCGGGCTGGATGTTCGCTGCGCGCAGCCCGGCTCTGAAACTTCTGGCTGGAGCGGGTGTGGTTCTCCGGAGGGAGCACCAGCTGAGGTATAGACCGTACAGCTCTTCCTGGGTGAGTCCGTCAGCGTCCTGGTTCCGGGCGATGCAGTCATTGACGAATTCGTGTAGCGGTGACTTCAACATCTTGGCCTCCTGCGTCCGCGGCGTAGCCGCTCAACTGGCACAGCTATCAAGGGGTGAAGCAAAACCGTCCCGGCTTCGGGTACATAGAAAATTTAAGATGCCGGGCTGCGACTGTCAACCGGAGCATACGCCTTGACTTCGAGGCGCATCATGGAGCGGACGTGAGTGTCTGCAGGGGCCTTGAGGGCGTTCCCTTGTCCCTGGAACCTGGCAGCAAGCAATGACAAAGGCCTGGTCCGGTGGGTGAATTTACAGGGGGCAATGGTTTGCATCGGTCAACGGTTCCAAGTGGGCCCCGGAGCCTGGCTCGTCCCGCGGTTCCGGACGGGTGGGCTGACCCAGCGGGCGGCGGTGCAGGGATGGCCCCCTCGGCTGGCCGGTTCCTTGTCAGTGTCAGGACCGGGAGTTAGCCTGATTCACGGGGGCACGACGAGTGAAGCGGGGCCGCTGGATGTGGGCCAGCTTTCCCGGACAAAGGAGTCTGTCATGTCTACCGTTTCCCATCCGAGCAAACCGGGGCCGTCCAGCTGGTCCCAGGGGCAGCGGCTCTGGTGCGCTCAATGCCAGACGGATGAGTACCTGATCATCGAATCCATCGACACCCTCCGGCCACCGCGCATGGGGCTGGTCGACGTCGCGTACACCTGCGTTGAATGTGACTTCTTTTACGCCCACACCGCCTCGGTGGGGGATGTTGCTGTGGTCCTGAACCGGCCGGGCCAACGATCCGGGGTGCTGCAGTTCGGCGGCAACTACCTCCATTGCGGGGAACCGATGACAATGGCCGGATCCCAGCAGCGCAGCATCCATGCCACGCTCTCAACGGAACTGACCGGTGAAGGCCCCCTGGAGGTGTACCTGCGCACCAGGGTGCTGCGCTGCAGCTGCGGGTTCCAAATGGAGATACCCGACTGACACCCTGGGGCTAGGGAACGGAGCAATGATGGCTGACCCGGAACGCCGTCCGTGCACCGCTTTTGTCGGTCGGGGCGTATACCTGCTGGACGATCACGAGGTCGTGAGGCGGGGGTTGCGCCAGCTGCTGGAGTTCGATGGTCTCGGCATCGCCGGGGAATCCGGATCCGCGCGCGAAGCGGTCCGGCGGATTCCTGCCCTTCGCCCGGAGCTGGTCATTATTGATGATGACCTTCCGGACGGTTCCGGTGCCGAGGTGTGCCGTGCCGTTGCCGTGGCGGACCCGCGGATCCGGTGTGTGCTGATGACCGAGGAGGGCGGCGAGACCGTGCTGATCGACGCCATTCTGGCCGGCGCGTGGGGATGCCTGTCCAAAGACGATGAGGGCAGCGAACAGCTCAGGCTCATCCGACGGGCCCTGGCCGGGCACACCGCGTACAGCGGCCGCTTTTATCCGGCGATCGTGGCCCCGTTCTTCCTGCTCCAGCCACAGCGCCCGGATGAGAATCTCCTGACCCTCACGAAACAGGAAATGACTGCCGCGATCGGCCTGGGGAAAGGACTGAGCAACCGCCAAATCAGCAAGGAGATGTTTCTGGCAGAAAAAACCGTGAAGAACATGGTCTCGACCATCCTGACGAAACTCGGCACCGCGACCAGGACGCAGGCCGCCCTGCTTGTCACCGCAACCCTCGACCACTCCGAAAACCCCTCCTACGGAGGCTACCGGTCCAGCCAATTCCCGGACCTGATCCCCGAAGTCACTGCAGCACTGTTGAATTGCACCGGCGAGGCCGGCACCGTGCCACCTACGGACCAGAAGCGGGCAACGGACGCCGCCCGGCTTGCCGCCGCCCTTACTGCGGCCCGGACCGGGCTGAGAGTCAGGCGTCCTCAACAGAGCAGCACTTAAGAGTCCGGAGCGGAGATTCCGCGGGCTCTCCAAACCTGATGGACCCGGAGAGCCTCAGTGGTGTCCGGGACGGCCGCCAAGTTCGAGGCTTAACGGCGGCTCGCTGAAGGGGCGCACGGGGACATGGACGGATAAGGCCGTCACCACCGCCTGGCCGCTATCCGTGGCGAACATGAACGAAGCGACTGAAGGCATGCCAAGGTCCGGTAAGGCATGGGCGGCCGACCGAAAGCTGGCCAGGCATTTGTAGTTTCAGGGCCATAGGACTCTTACCGTTACTCTTGCCCGGCCATAGGTATTGATATGCCGCAGCGGGTTCCCTCCGATAGGCGGGTGCGGTGATGGTTGGCCCGGGTGCCGTTGGAACTCGCCCGGGCTGCCTCCGCGCCGGGGGCGCGTGATGCGGTGGGGGTCCTGGGGTGCGCCTGTGGGCTTTGAACCCTCGTCCCGAGGATTAAGAGTTCACTGCTCTGCCAACGGAGCTACGGGTGTGGGGGAGGCTTGCCCGCCGTGTGCTCGTTCCTTGTTTGGGGCGGCGCCGGCTGCGTTGTTTAGGAGGCGCGCGTCAGCTGTCGTTTGCACGGTTCTGTGTCGCCCTGGCACGTTCGAGGGCAGGGTTCTGCGTTATCGTGCCGGGATTAACGATGTCGTTCATTCTGCCCGTGAGGGACGGTAAAGGTCAGCTCCCGCGCTCCCCGGAAGAGCAGGCGTGCCTCAATTCGTGGCTGACTCAAGCACCGGCGGGTCACGCGTTGCTGCCGGCCACGCCCTCCCTCTGGAATCGGCTAGGCAAAGAATGCGCCGCGCCTCGGGTGAGCGGTCGGCCGGCTTCTCACCCGGGCTGCTGACCGGGTAGTCAGTGACCAGCAGTGCCGTTTACAGCGGCACCGAATATTGCGTCAGCCTGGGGGTTTCACTACTGGTGGTCGACGGCGCTCCCGGCCTGTTCTGCGGGGTGCAGGTGCCGGACTATTCCTGTTTATCTGTCCCGGTGCCGGTGCCGGTGCCGGTGTCCGTATCGGTGTCGGTCTTGGTGCGCGGTTTGCGGACGGGATCCACGGAACCGCTTGCTCCGTAGTTGCCCTCTGGATACTGACCGATTTCAGATTCAGCGGTGCGGCCCGGTGTCGACCCGGCGTCGCCGAAGTTGGCTTTCACGTAGCGTCCCGATTCCTTTGCCTTGTCTCCGAGGGGTTCGGGCAGTCCGCCTTCGCTGCCGGCCGCCCCGTAGTCCCCTTCGATGTATTGGCCTTCCTCGTCGTCCGCATGGCGGCCGCTTTGCGCTCCGGCCTTGCCGTAGTTGCCTTCGACGTACCGGCCGCGCAGGTCTGGTTCTTCCGGCTTCTTCTCCGGGCCTGCCTCATCGGGGGTGTCTTCAATGCTGCTGTCGTCGGACATGGTGGTGCCTTTCCCAAACGAAATCCGCGTCTTTGCGGCGCAATCCAAGCCCACCGTGGGCCGCGCTCCCCGACAGAATCCGCCTCCGGGCCTGCTGGGGCTTGCCGGGACGGGACGGGAGGGGCGGGCCCGAGGTGCTGCCCACGGCGGATAGATCTTAGACCGTTGCCTACGGACACTATCGGCGTAGCATAAATCTACTGGGGTTGTCAATTTCGGTAGGTAGATCAGATGACTCGAGGAGGCACTCGCGATGAGCGATATCAGTCCACTCAGAAATGCAGTCCGTCATGGCAGCGGCCTTAAGCAGTTGGGCGGCACTTGGGGTGAACTTCTTGCAGAGTTTCTCGGCACTTTTGTGCTGATCTCTTTCGGCGACGGCGTTGTGGCCATGGCAGTCGCCGCTTTGCCGGGATCCGGCCGGGCCGCTACATCGACGACGATCTTCCTGGCCGCCGGGGACTGGCTGTTGATCACCTGGGGATGGGCACTGGCGGTGACGATGGCCATCTACGTTGCCGGTGGCGTCAGCGGCGCACACATCAATCCGGCAGTGACCCTGGCGTTCGCAGTCCGGCGTAAATTTCCCTGGGGCAAAGTGGGTCCGTATATCGTCGCCCAGGTTCTGGGCGCCTTCGTCGGCGCCGCGATGGTGTACCTGCTGTATCACGACGCCATCGATGCCTATAACCAGGCCGTCGGGACCGGGCGTGCAGATCCGAAGGGGCTTGCCAGCTACTCCATTTTCGCCACCTTCCCCGCACCCTACTTCAACGGCAGCCCCGTGGGGCCGCTGGTCGACCAGATTGTCGGCACGGCCTTCCTCCTCATGTTCGTGGTGGCCATCATCGACATGCGCAATACCGCGGTCCAGGCGAACCTGGGTCCGTTCATGATCGGGCTGGCCGTTGCAGCCATCGGCATGTCGATCGGCGCGAACGCCGGCTATGCCATCAACCCGGCCCGTGACTTCGGGCCACGGCTGTTTGCCTGGCTGGCCGGATGGGGGCAGACGGCGCTGCCGGGCACCGTGGACGGGGCCTTCAGCTGGTATTTCTGGGTGCCGATCGTCGGGCCTTTCATCGGCGCAGTGATCGGCGTGCTGCTCTACGACTGGTTCATCGGCGACGTCCTCCATGCGCGCATCAGGCTGCAGGAATCCACGCCTCCGGGCCGGGCAGGCGGAGAGACACCTCCGGCGACCGAAACGAAAAGGACGGCCGAAACATAGGCGATTAAGGATTCTGAGAGATGGGCGTCGCAGGGAGATTTGCTCCTCCGGTTCAAAGGCGCCGGCTCGGCCCGGGCGGGCGTATAACCACAATGGCAGGCCATGTCGTCAGGTTCGACTACCCCGGACTGGCGGATACCCACTCCTCGGTCTGCGCAGCGTTTCCGTCAGCTTCTTGAGTATCTGTCCGCGCCAGCCGCCGGCCATGAGGCGGTGAGCTCTCACGTGACTATGCGCCTGCGGGTCGAACCCTTCGTGAATGAGGATCAGCCGCGTGCCGCCGCCTTCGAGAATCAGAGACCACGTCACCGCGCTGTTCAGGTCGTTGCCTGCTGACATCAGGGTGTCCTTCGGATTCCCAGGGTGTTGTGCGGGTCTTTCATGCGGCTTCCACTAATGGTCACTGGGGATGGCGTGGGTCGGGCTTATTTTGCAATTCTGCCCACGATCTGGCGGGCCACCAGTCGGTCGATTCCTGGCAGATGGGTTGCCCGTATGGTCCACCGGCGCAGGAGGCGCTGGGTCCGGTTCGCGGGGAGGAACGATGACGCGGTGCGTCTCCCGGCGGCTTGAGCCTCCTCGACCACGGGTCGCCAGCGTCGCTCGAACTCGGTGAGGGCCGAACTGATCCCCTCGGGTGAGGCCACGGGTCCAAGGATGTCCCCCAGTAGCGCGGCACCGGCGATGGCGAGCGAGCCGCCCTGGCCCGCGAGGAGCGATACGGCCCCGCAGGCGTCCCCCACGAGAACGGTCCGCTCCCTCTGCCAGCCCGGCATGGCGATCTGTGCGACGACATCGTCGTAGGGATGCTCGGGGCACAAGTCCAGCAGCCGGTCGACCGCGTGGCCGAGTCCGGCGAACTCGCGGCGCAGCCGCTCCCGCGGGCTCCCGGGCCGCAGGTGCCGTGGTGCGCCTGTGGCGTCCCGGTAGACCATGAATGCCGCCACCTCGTCCGAGCGGAGGCTGTAGAGCCCGACCATCCGGTCGATGCTGTCGCTGAGGACGAACCTGTTCCGGAAGCTTGCATTCAGGATCGGTTCGGTCACGATGAATGCGGCAGCACGCATGCCCAAGGGGCGCAAGTACTCCTCTTCGGGCCCGAAGACCCGGGCGCGCACTCCGGAATGGATGCCGTCAGCGCCCACGAGGACGTCCGCGGAGATCGTCACGTCCGGCGAGTCATCGACGGCGACCCGCACGCCGTCCTCATCATTCCACACCAGGGAAACGGGCATCCCGTAGCGGACCTGCACCCGGCCCGGGGCCACGTCGTCGAGCGCGGCGAGGGCTGCGCACTCCATGTCGGGGCGCAGCAGGCTCAGGACCTTCCCGCCGGCAAGCCGGGCGAACTGGTCGTAGTCGAGGCTGGACGTCGGGCGGCCTTCTGCGTCCACATACTCGGCTGCCTCGACATGGTAGGCCACCTCTGCGAGCCGCGGGTAGAGGCCGATTCTTTCCGCAGCCTCGACTCCCGGACCGAAGAAGTCCATCATGTAGCCATCGGGACGCGGAGCGGCCGATTTCTCGAGAAGCTCGACGTCCCAGCCGGCCAAGCCGAGCTGGCGGGCCGCGACGAGGCCCGCTATGCCCGCCCCGACAACCACTGCCTTCATGTCCTGCCCCGAACGATCGTAGGCGTGTCTGATATTCGGCGCGTTGACAGGCCGCGAGGTGGCGCGTATTCCTGAGTGCAGAGCAAGGAGGTCTCCTTATGGCCACCGTAAGCGTGCGCTACATCGTCGATGATGTCGATACATCCATCAATTTTTACCGCGAACATTTGGCATTCACGCTCGTCATGCATCCGGCCCCGCCTTTTGCCATGCTCGAGCGCGGTGATTTGCGGCTGCTGCTCAGCGCTCCGAGCGGCCAGGGCGGAGGAGGGCAGAGCATGCCCGACGGCACCAGGCCCGCGCCGGGCGGGTGGAATCGATTCGCGCTGGAGGTGTCTGACCTCGCGGCAACCGTGCGGACCCTCCGCGACGCAGGCGTGCAGTTCCGCAATGACATCGTGACGGGCATGGGCGGAAATCAGGTACTGATCGAAGACCCCTCGGGCAATCCGATCGAACTATTCGAACCGACGATTCCCGAGGCTCGGCTCGCGACATCCTGATCCCAATGGCGGTGGGCCCACACAGTCACAGTCGTGCCCTTCGTCCGGAGGGAATGAGGCATCAAGTCTTTAGGCGTACGCCGGGCATGCAGGACACGGGTCCCGAACGTCCGCCACCGTTGCTGCGAGCAGACGGCAGTTGGCTCCATGAGGGTCGCCGGGGGCGCGCCGGGACCCTGGTCAGGCGGCCTGTGAACGCCGCCCCGCCCGCACACCCGGCACATGGGAAAGCCTCTCGAGGCAGGGGCTTTCGCCGTTACCGATAGACATTGGGGAGGGACGCAAGTCCACTCGCGACGCTATGGTCTGGGTCAGCCGCCAAAACGGAGGCTGACCGCCAGGCCGATCAGCGCGGCCGCACCGGCCAGAAGCATCGCTGCCCTGGGATTGCCGAAGTTAGCGTCCATCCCAGACCGAACCGGCGCGGAACGACCAGCGCATGGTCTTCGCGGTTGATGTAGAACAGGCCACCGCGCCAGTGCTTGTCATCGTCCCGGTGGATCAGGCCGGTGTCTTCCTCGGCGTCGTTCCGCTCCCGGCTGTTCCTGGCCAGGATGACGACGGCCACCACGGCGGCGGTCAGGATCGGGAGGACGATTACCAGCGGCGCCCACGGTGTGACCGTCCCGGTCCACATCAGCAGCGATGATCCCAGCATTCCCAGGTCGATCATCGCGGTCAGCCCGAGCAGGGCCTCGGCACCCAGTGACATGTAATGGCGGTACCAGCGCGCTGAGGTAACGGGGTGTGCCGGGTTGAGATCGGGCCGGCTGCGGACGATGGCCGCTGCTATACCGGCGAGCAGCGCGGTCATGCCGATCTGCACGAACACCAGTGAGAAGGCGGCGCCGACCGACTTGGCGACCACGCGGTTGGGCACCCCGTTCGCGTCGTAGTGGACCGCGAGAACTTCGGGCATCGATGGGTAGCTGATCACGCCGATCACTACCGTGGCGGCCGTGATGATCAGTGCCGGGGCCAGCCAGAGCCAGGGAAACCGCGGTGGATTGGTCCGCAGTTCGGTGTCCACCGCGATGCCCTGGTGCAGGCCCCGGTACCAGCCCCCGGCGGCCTTGGCGGCCCGGATCTCGTGGTTGGCCAGGAAGAAGCAGCCGTACCAGACGCCCTCGAGCACCAGCACCGACAGCGGCAACACCAACGTTGCGCCGGTCACGGCGAAGATGAGCACGCCGGCCGCGGCGGTGGCGATTCCACCGAGGAGTACCCGCCAGCGTTAGATGCTGGTCTGCCGGACCACCGTCGGGTCCCCGGCATGCTGGGGCGGTACCCGGACCCCGAAGGGCACGGCGGGGCTGGTGATCGAGGGCAGCGCCAGGGCGATTACGAGCGCGAGTGCCAGCACCGCGGAGCTCAGGATGATGGCAACGGTCATGGCGTGTCCTCTGGCTTCTTGGCATCAAATGACTCGACTATCGCCCGGCAGGTCGCGAGAACCTCGTCGGCCGGCAGGCCTCTGGCCAAGGCCTCGGCAAGCAGGGTCCGAGCCCTCGCGGTCCACTCTGCGGGGAACGGCGGATCCGCGACCGTCGGGGTCACCACCGCACCGGTCTTGCGGTTGAGCCGGATCAGGCCTTCCTGGCGCAGGAGGTCGTAGGCCTTGTTCACGGTGTGGAAGTTGATGCCGAAGTCGGCCGCGACCGTCCTGGTGGCCGGCAAGGTGCTGCCCTCGGTCAGCGCGCCTTCGGCGATCGCCTCCACGATCTGGTCCCGGAGCTGCTGATAGATCGGTATCTCTCTGGCCAGGTCGACGTTGAGGATCATCCTTCCCACCTCCCACGGTTGTTCTATCGCAGCTCAGGGTCAAAGCCGGTGGCGCCGACGTACGCCATCGCGCCATCAGCAGTATCAACCCACACATAAAGCCACGAGCCGGTCGGGCGGACATTCCCCTGGCGAACTGTTATCAACCGTTTCTCAAATCGCTCCATCGACTGAGGATAAACCCCTTCATTTTCCCTGAACCAGCTGTCCGTATGCCGGTCGATCACCGTGCCCAGGAACGCGCCGCTACGTTCCGTGCAGGTGCTGGCTTGTGACTCGCAGCGATAAATGGCGGTCTTTTCGCAGCGCTATTTTGTCACCCCGCAGATCCTTGAAAAGCTTGTTCGTTCTTCTTGTTCGGTGCTCTCGTCAGGACCGCGTCGTTGCCCCTCGGTTACCCGGGGCGGCCCGACCGACTGCCTGCACGCTCCTGGCGAACCGCGCTCACGGCGCGCACGGCAACTACGGCGGCCACGATCAGCACGGCCGCGGCCAAGGCCGTGCCCGGTCCACCCAGCCGCCCGGTGACGGCACGGGGAAACCCGTGTGCGGGCTGGCCGGTGCTGCCACCTGTGACCTCGTTGTCCGTCACCTCCCATTCGGCAGAGGAGGGGAAGATACCGGCCGGAAGCCTCTGCTGTCGGAGACGCCGACGTGAGGCAAGCCTGCGCCGCACTTTCTCATTCGGAGCGGGCATTACGCCGTCCGCTGCCACCGCGGCGGGGAGGTCAACGATGTAGGGCTCACCGTAATAGGCCGCCGAAGCCACCGAGTCCAGCCAGATGCCGGGCGGGGGTTCCACCCCGCGGCGCGAGAACGCAGCCAAGAGCATCTGCTGGATCTCACCCAGGCTCTTGCCCCGGGCGACCTGCGTGACTTCGAAAATGGCCAGCTGGAGCTGCACCTTCTCATCCGCCGCCGGATCTTTGGCGCTCGGAGCCTGTTCAACGGGGTCGGTGTTAAGTGGCCCGGTCTTGGGTGTGCCCGCGTTGCGCGAGTCGGGGCTCATGGGGGTTCCTTTCTGTCATGTTGGGTCCAACTGCCCTTCGAATTTGCCCGTCCGCGGGCATCGACGGTACTTGCTCGCCGCCCGGTAACTTGACCCGGAAGCCCGTGCGGCGGGGTTGGGACGGTGCTGTTCCGAGTCACCTCTACCGGACTGGGTCCGACCGAACGCGGCCTGGTTATCCGCGAAACGGGGACGAGACAAGGGGCAGGTGTGTCTATCGTGGCGCAATTCCGTCGGTTTGTCGTCGGCGTTGACACTCATGCCATAACCACTTCCACGCCATCACCGCCGCAAGTTACGAACCGCTCAAGACTCTCTCGCGTTGACCGTCGTCCGAAGGGTCCGCGAGGGGCCGGGGTCTTTTTGCCTTGGCGGAAGCCGTTGCCGCGGCGATCTCCGAGCTTGGGAGCCGGAGTGCAGGCCACGGTCGTTGCTCCGGAGACAGGAAATTCCCGATTTGTGGTTCGACCGGGTGGGGCGTTGGAGCCCGGCCGCCCCGCTTCACACCGGCCGTGATCCGGACCAAACACCGGACCCCCGCGGGACTCCGGCAGGAGCCCCGGCAACCTCCACCGCCCCGCGGCTACGACCGGCAGCTCCTGCGGGTTTTCTACAGGTCGGATCTCTCGGCCCTGAAGAGCAGCCCGCCTCCCGGACCTACTACGACCGAAAGCGCGCCGAAGGCAAGACCCACACCCAGACCATGCTCTCCCTGGCCCGGCGCCGCCTCAACCTTCTCTGGGCCGTGCTCCGCGACGGCACCACCTACATCCGAGTTCCCGCAGGCGGGCTCTATGGCCACCTGACGACACGGGCCTGCGGAGCTCCACTCGTGCCGAATCGGTCGTCCACGGAACCCTCTCCAGGAGTATCTGGATAACGGTTGATCCGGGGTTCCTGGTCGTGACGCATGCTTTGCAATAGTGCAGAGTCGCCAGCATGCGGAAGGGCCATGTCGACCAGAACGACCCAAGGGCCGCCACAGTCAGGTATTTTCCTGAGATCCATAAGCCTGCATACTGTTGCGGTTACGCAATGATTCCCGTTAGATTGAAGACTTAGTGGGGGACCCGGCTCGGCGCCCGTGCAGGAAGGGCGGGAAGCTGACGCGATTGCTGACACTCTAAGGAGTCACCCTCATGGACAAGGCCCGGCGTATCGTCGCTATTACCGGATCCAGTGGCGGAATCGGGCGCGCATCGGCGGTTGCCTTTGGCCGTCAAGGCGCCACCGTTGCCTTGCTTGCCCGTGGCGAGGCAGGTCTGGCCGGGGCCGCGCAGGAGGTGGAGGCCGCCGGCGGCCGCGCGTGGACTTTGAGCGTCGATGTCGCCGACGCCGATGCTGTGGATGCTGCCGCCGAGCGAATTGAGCGCGAGTTGGGGCCCATCGACGTCTGGGTCAACGTTGCCTTCACTTCGGTTTTCTCCCCCTTTTCGGAAATTTCCGCAGCTGAGTTCGCACGCGTGACCGAGGTCAGCTACCTCGGTTACGTCTACGGAACCATGTCGGCCTTGAAGCGCATGCGGCCGCGAAACCGCGGCGTCATAGTGCAGGTCGGCTCGGCCCTGGCCTACCGGGGCATCCCGTTGCAAACCGCCTACTGCGGCGCGAAACATGCTATCCAGGGTTTCAATGAATCGCTGCGGTGTGAACTGCTGCATGAGTCGAGCGGGATCCACACCACGATGGTGCAAATGCCGGCGGTCAACACGCCCCAGTTTTCCTGGGTCCTGTCCCGCCTTCCGCGACAGGCGCAGCCCGTGCCGCCGATTTACCAGCCGGAGCTGGCCGCCCGGGCGGTCGTGTACGCGGCGGAGCATCCACAGCGTCGGGAGTACTGGGTCGGCGGCAGCACTGCGGGGACACTCATCGCGAACGCCGTCGCCCCAGGCCTGCTCGACCGCTACCTGGCCAAGACAGGCTTCAACGCCCAGCAGACCGCGGAACCCCGCCATCCCGACCAGCCCAAGAATCTCTGGGAACCTGCCGACAAACGGAAGGATTTCGGGACGCGCGGTATTTTTGATTCCAGGGCCTCCAACCGCAGCGCGCAGCTGTGGGCCTCCCAGCACTATGCAGCGGTGGGCGCGGCCGCAGCCGGGCTCCTCGCCTCCGTGGCCGTCGCGGGCCGCGCGCTTTTGCGGTCGGCGAACCGGTGAAGCCGCTGGAATTGGTCCGGGCGGCGTACGGGATGTGCGAGCTGTTGGCACCGGATTATGTTTCCGGCCTGCTACTGGGTGAGATGCCGGATGGCAGGACCCGCGTGGTGATCCGGATTCTGGGCGCACGGCACCTGGTTCAGGCGGTGCTGACTGTCCGCGGCGGGCGCTCTGCCCACCTTGTCGGAGGCAGTGTGGATGTGGTCCACGCCGCGAGTATGGCCGGGGTCGCCGTGTTGGATAGCCGTCATCGGAGGTCTGCGGGAGTCAGCGCGGCGCTTGCGTTGGTTTTCGCGGCGGGGGAGTTCGGATGATCATCGTCAGCGGTGTTGCTTGCGCGCCTGGCAGCGGCGCCGGTCACACGTGCAGGTCGATGGTGAACCTGCCGTCTTCGGTGCCTTCGCCGCCGTCCGCCGCGGCAAACGCGTCCATTCCCAGCGCCGTGGCGCCGCGCAACTCGTTTGTCATCCGTCCCATCACCGCGGCAACGGCGTTTCGCCGGTGCTCCAGGACGGTGTTGACCAGCGACGCGCCTTCAGGGGTCAGGGACAACTCCACGTACCGCCGGTCCGCGGGGTCATCGCGCCGCGCGATCAGTCCGGCATTGACCAGCCGGTCGCAGGTGCGGGTGGCGTTGGACGGGTGGACCCCCAGTTCCATGGCTACCGCACCGAGATTTTGCGGTCCGCGCGAGGCAATCATTACCAGCACCCGCAGCTGGGGGCTGGTGACAATGTCTTCGACTTCGACAACTGACTGGGCCACGACACGCAGCAGGACGTTCGCGGCCCTAAGGACCGCATCGATCTGGGCGTCGGCGCGCTCGTCGCTGTTTCTTTCCACGCACCCCAGTATTACCCCGGTGCTTGCGGAGCAGCAAAGTTTGCCCAGCGGCACGTATTTTTCCTGATTGCGGAGGAGCGCACCATGAAGCATGCACCCGAAAGGGAAATGACCCACCTCGTTGATCGCCTGGTCCGCAACGTGAAAACGGGCAGATTCGAACGGTCTCTTTCCGGGCTCACCGCAGCGGGGGCCTTGGTGACAGCGGCAGAAATCTACTTCGAACATGACAAGGCCAGCTTCGGGAACAAATGGATGTGGCTGCCCGTGGCGCTTGGTCCGGTGGGCGCCGCGGCCGGGCTTGCCGGGGTCTTCAGCCGCAGGATGGCCAAAACTGTATTGCCGATCGCCAGTGCCGCGATAGTGGCCAATGGGCTGCAGGGAACCTATCTGCATGCCCGGGGAATAGCCCAAAAACCGGGCGGATTCTCCAATCTGCGCTACAACCTGGAGATGGGACCGCCGCTGCTGGCGCCGCTGCTGGTGACATTGGTCGGCGGCATGGGGCTGCTGGCTTCCGTTCTCAGGCGGGAGCGATGAGCCGGCTTCCCCTGGATAGGGGCGCCGGTGGTGGCCGGTACCCGGGATTCAGCACGCTCGCCCAGTCCGGCCATTGGGACCGGGCAACCGCGGGCGTGGTCCTGGGCCGGCTGGCGCGACCCGCCGACATCCGTTTCTTCACCCCGGCCGAAGAGGCCACTGCCAGGGCACTCTTTGACCAACTCCTTGACCAGCATGCCGAGCCCCGCGTCCCGGTCGTTAACTTCGTCGACGCGCGCCTGGCCGAGAACCAGACCGACGGCTGGCGCTTCGAGGACATGCCTGAAGACGGACAGGCCTGGCGGACATCGCTGTCGGCGCTGGACCGTGCGGCGGAAGAGGCGTTCAACCAGACGTTCGCCAGCTGCAACGACGACCGGCAGGCCGACCTGCTCCGGACCGTCAGGGACCTGGGCGCTTCGTCATGGCAGGGCCTGCCGGCCGGACGCGTGTGGGGGCTGTGGACCCGCTACGCGTGCACAGCCTTTTACTCACATCCGTGGGCGTGGGACGAGATCGGATTCGGGGGGCCCGCGTACCCCCGCGGGTATAAAAATGTGGGACTCAACCGGCTGGAACCGTTCGAAGTGGCCGATACCAGACCCACGGAGGACCCCGTGGCGCTGGACGGTGGAACCCGGAGGTGAGCCACGTGCGGAGCGTGCGGAGCCGTAATGAATCCGCGTGGCTGCTGCCGGCCGGCCCGGGCAGCAACCACCGGCTGCGCGATGACATGCGCGTGTTCGATGACCGTGACGAAGTGGACATCGTTATCGTGGGGTGCGGAGCGGGCGGCTCAACCATGCTGCAACGGCTGGCCCGCGCGGGATGGCGGGCGGTCGCCCTCGATGCTGGCCCGTTCTGGGACCCTGAGCGTGACTGGGTGAGTGACGAGGCCGGCTCGCATCAACTGTATTGGACCGATCCGCGCGTGATCGGCGGTGATGACCCCGTGCCCCTCGGATCGAACAACTCAGGCCGCGGGGTGGGTGGCTCCATGGTGCACTACGCCGGATACACGCCCCGGTTCCACCCCAGCGACTTCCGCACCTTCACCACGGACGGCGTCGGCGCCGACTGGCCCCTGGACTACGCGGATCTGCGTCCCTTTTATGAGGACATCGAAGGGGAACTCCCGGTGGCCGGAGAACCCTGGCCGTGGGGCGATCCGCACCGGTATCCGCACCGGCCTCACCCCGTCTCGGGCAACGGAGAGCTCTTCCTCCGCGGTGCACGCGCCTGCGGGATCACGGCCAAGGTCGGTCCGGTCGCGATCGCCAACGGCCGCTTCGGCAACCGGCCACACTGCATTTACCGGGGCTTTTGCCTTCAAGGCTGCAAGGTGAACGCGAAGGCCTCGCCCCTGATAACCCACATTCCGGACGCACTCGCCCACGGCGCCGAAGTGCGGGCCGATTCGATGGTGACCCGCATCGGCTTCGACGAAGGGACCGGCAGGGCCACCGGTGTCCACTACACCCGGCACGGGCGGGAACGGTTCCAGCGGGCGCGGATGGTGGCCGTCGCCGGATATTCGATCGAAACACCGCGTCTCCTGCTGAATTCGACCTCAGCGAGATTCCCGCAGGGTATGTGCAACGACTTCGACCAGGTCGGCCGGTACGTGATGGTCCAGGGCGCGCCGCAAACGGCGGGCCGGTTCGACGCGGAGGTACGCATGTGGAAGGCTCCGCCGCCGGAAGTCAGCACTGAGGACTTCTATGAAACGGACCCCACCAAGCCCTACAAGCGCGGATTCTCCATTCAGACCGTTTCGCCGCTGCCCATCACCTGGGCCGAGCACGTCTCCGCCCAGGGACATTGGGGAGCGGACTTGCGCCGCTACATGAGCGACTTTCCGCATTGGGCCTGCCTGGGCGCGCTGTGCGAATTTCTTCCGCTGGAAGGAAACCGTGTCACCTTGGCGGAGGAAAAAGACCGGACCGGGCTGCCGGTTGCCGAGTTCAGCTACAGCCAATGCGAGAACGACCGGCAACTGATGGGCGCCGCGCAGGATGTCATGGAGAAGATCCTGAAAGCTGCAGGCGCGGACGAAGTCATGACCATCAAACGCTTCGCCCATCTGGTGGGCGGGGCGCGGATGGCTGCCGACGAACGCCATGGCGTGGTCGACCAGATGTGCCGCAGCTTCGCCGTTCCGAACCTGTTCATCACCGACGGCAGCGTGTTGCCGACACAGGGAAGCGCGAACCCGGCGCTGACGATCATGGCGGTGGCGGCCCGCGCCGCCGAAAGACTGAGCACTGGAAGGGAAACTGATCATGGCATCACAGACAGTTGCTGATTATTTGCTGGCCCGGCTCCGCGAATGGGGCGTGGACAAAGTTTTTGCTTTTCCGGGGGACGGCATCAACGGGTTGCTCGCTGCCTTCGGGAAAGCCGGCAACGAACCGAAATTCATTCAGGCCCGACACGAAGAAATGAGTGCCTTCGAAGCCGTCGGCTATGCCAAGTTCTCCGGCAAGGTCGGGGTCTGCATGGCCACCTCCGGCCCGGGCGCGATCCACCTGCTCAACGGGCTGTACGACGCGAAACTGGACCACGTGCCGGTGGTGGCGATCGTCGGCCAGACAGCCCGCAGCGCGATGGGAGGCTCCTACCAGCAAGAAGTGGATCTGCTGAGCCTCTTCAAGGACGTGGCCTCCGAGTACCTCCAGATGGTCACGGTCCCCGAGCAGCTCCCCAACGTCCTGGACCGGGCCGTACGGATAGCCCTGGCAAGGAAGGCCCCGACGGCGGTCATCATCCCGTCCGATGTCCAGGAATTGGAGTACACGCCACCGACGCACGCCTTCAAGATGGTTCCTTCCAGCCTCGGCATCCGTTGGCCTGAAATCCAGCCCAACGACGACGCGATTCGCGGCGCGGCCCAGCTGCTCAACGAGGGAAGCAAAGTGGCCATGCTCATTGGCCGGGGGGCCCGTGGCGCGGCCGCGGAGGTCCGCCAGGTCGCGGAATTGCTGGGCGCAGGCGTTGCCAAGGCGCTGCTCGGCAAGGACTCCCTGCCCGACGATCTTCCCTATGTGACCGGATCAATCGGCCTTCTCGGAACCCGCCCCAGCTACGAAATGATGCGCGACTGCGACACCCTGCTGACCATCGGATCAAGCTTCCCCTACACCCAGTTCATGCCGGAAGAAGGGCAGGCGCGCGGTGTCCAGATCGACATCGACCCAGGCATGATCGGACTGCGGTACCCCTACGAATTCAACATCGTCGCCGATTCCGCCACCGCCCTGCGGGCATTGATTCCGCATCTGCAGCGGAAACAGAACCAGTCCTGGCGCGCAGACCTGGAAACGAAAATCACCCGGTGGTGGGAGACCATGCGCGCCGAGGCCATGGTCGAAGCCAGCCCCATCAACCCCATGCGGCTCTTCTCCGAGCTCTCCGACCGGCTGCCTGACGACGCAATCCTCACAGCAGACTCCGGATCCGCGGCCAACTGGTACGCCCGGCAACTGAAGTTTCATGGCCACATCCGCGGCTCCTTGTCCGGCAACCTGGCCACCATGGGACCGGCGGTGCCCTACGCCATTGGAGCAAAATTCGCCCACCCCGCACGTCCTGTGATCGCCTTCGCCGGGGACGGTGCCATGCAGATGAACGGCATGGCCGAGCTCATCACCATCCAGCGCTACTGGCGCGAGTGGACTGATCCCAGGCTCATCGTTGCGATCCTGCACAACGATGACCTGAACCAGGTGACCTGGGAAATGCGGGCCATGGGAGGGGCCCCGGCGTTCCGTGAATCCCAAGCCCTTCCCGACGTCGACTACGCGGCTTTCACGTCCAGCCTCGGGCTGCAGGGCATCAGCGTGGGGTCCCCCGACGAACTCGGGGACGCATGGGAGAAGGCACTCGCAGCGGACCGGCCGACCGTTCTGGATGTGCGCACAGACCCGGACATCCCGCCAATCCCGCCCCACGCCACCCTGGAACAGGCACTCAACAGCGCAAAAGCGGTCATGAAGGGCGACGACAGCGGCTGGGGCATCATCAAAGAAGGCGTCAAAGCCAAGGCCCAGGAGTTCCTCCCGCACAAGAAGGATTGACCGTCATGATCGATTCAAGCCTTCAGCTGGGACGTCTTGACGTCTCGGCCTACACGGTGCCGACCAGCGCGCCGGAGGGCGACGGAACCTTGGCGTGGGACGCCACCACCATCGTCCTGGTCCAGGCCGTGGCCGGCAGCTGGACCGGCATCGGCTGGACCTTCGCGCCGGGGGCCTGCGCGGCGCTGATCAAGGAGACCCTGGAACCGGCCGTTACCGGGCTCAACCCTTTCGACGTTCCTGCAGCGGCCGAAGCCATGGCCCGGGCGGTGCGCAACACTCCACGCCCCGGACTGGCCGGCTACGCGATCTCCGCCGTCGACTGCGCGCTCTGGGACCTCAAGGCACGGATCCTCGGCCTTCCCCTGCACCGGCTCCTCGGGGCGGCGCGGGCGGAGGTGGAGATTTACGGCAGCGGCGGGTTCACCACCTATTCAGAGGCCCAGCTCCGACGCCAGCTGGAGGGCTGGACCGGCCAGCAACAGATCCCGCGGGTCAAGATCAAAATCGGCGAGGACCGCGGCGCGAACACGGCCCGCGACCTCCTCCGGATCCGTCAGGCACGGGACACCATCGGGCCGCACGTCCAGCTGTTCGTCGACGCCAACGGCGCTTACACCGCCAAGCAAGCCGTTCGGGTTTTCGACGCCGCGGCAGAGCAGGATCTGACGTGGTTCGAAGAACCGGTATCCAGCGATCACCTTGAGGGGCTTCGCCAGGTCCGGCAGTCTGTCACGGCGGATGTCGCAGCCGGCGAATACGGTACGACCCTGTTCTATTTCCAGCAGATGTGCGGCGCCGGCGCCGTTGACTGCCTTCAAGTGGATGTGAGCCGCTGCGGGGGAATCACGGAGTGGTTCCGGGCCGCCGCGGTAGCCGCGGCCCACGGCCTGGAAGTCTCCGGGCACTGTGCACCGAACCTGACCGTGCCCGCGGCTGCAAGCACCCGCAATTTCCGTCACCTGGAGTGGTTCCACGACCACGTCCGGATCGAGGAGATGTTCTTCGACGGGACGCCCGATCCACAAGGAGGCAGCGTTCGGCCCAGCGACGACCGGCCCGGCAACGGACTCATTTTCCGGGCCCTGGACGCCGAACCATACCGAATCTAGGCCGTGGAGCAGAAGGAGCCAGCTTGAAACACTCAGCTTTTCAGGGACGCAGGCACGCCGGTACGGGCCTGGCGGACACCTGATGACACCAGCCCAGCCCGATGGCGGGGAAGTCTTCTTCCCGCCCCAGGTTCTGCGCGACTATGCCCTGCTGGCGGACGGTGAACGGGGCGCGGTGATCGGCCCGCGCGGTGACGTTGTCTGGCTGTGTGCCCCGCAATGGGATGACCCCGCCGTGTTCTCGTCCCTGGTGGGCGGCGCCGGGGCATTTTCCGTGACACCCCTGAACCCGCGCTATGTGTGGGGAGGGCACTACGACGACGGCACACTGATCTGGAACAGTCGCTGGGTCACCACGGACGGCATCGTCGAATGCCGCGAGGCCCTCGCGATGCCGGGGGACCCCGCCCTGGCGGTGCTGATGCGTCATATCCGGGTTGTATCGGGCACCGCGCCGGTCCGGGTCCTCCTGCACCCCCGGCCGGGCTTCGGCCGGTGCCGGGTGGACCTTTCCAACGGCGGGGACGGTGTGTGGTCCGGTGAGGGCGGCGGACTGCACCTTCGCGTCAGCGGGATGGGCCGGGCAAACGCGAACGATGGCGTGCTGCAACAGGATGTGCAGCTTAGGCCCGGAGAGGAACACCACGTCGTGATGGAGCTTTCCGCCAGGCCGCTACCGACCCGGCCGCCCGTCCCTGCGGATCTCTGGACGGCCACCGGGCGCGCCTGGGCCACAACGGTACCTGCAATGAACGGGACTGTTGCCCCTGCCGACGCCCGCCGGGCTTACGCGGTCATGCGCGGGATGACCGGCGCAACCGGTGCCATGGCCGCAGCCGCCACCATGGGCCTGCCGGAGCGTGACGAGGCAAAACGCAACTACGACTACCGCTACGCCTGGATCCGGGATCAATGCATTGCCGGCCAGGCCGCCGGTGCCGGCGGAGCCACCGGCCTCCTCGACAGCTCGGTGCACTTCGTCAGCGAACGGTTGCTGGCGGACGGAACCAGCCTCAAACCCGCTTACACCGTCCGCGGCGGCAGGGTCCCGGACGAGCACACACTCGACCTTCCGGGTTACCCGGGCGGGACGGACAAGGTCGGCAACTGGGTAAACGGGCAATTCCAGCTGGACAGTCTCGGCGAAGCCCTGCTGCTTTTCGCCACCGCCGCCCGCCATGACCACCTCGACAACAGGCACTGGCACGCAGTGGAGCAGGCGGTGGCGGCCATAGAGGAGAAGTGGGCCGAGCCGGATGCCGGCATCTGGGAACTCGAGAACGAACGGTGGACCCATTCACGGCTGATGTGCGTCGCCGGCCTCAAAGCCGTCTCCCGGTATGCCCCCGCCACCCAGGTCTCTGCCTGGGGACCACTGGCAGACAGGATTCTGGCACATACAGCCGACACCTGCACGCACCCCAGCGGCAGATGGCAACGATCGGCCGACGACGAGAGGATCGACGCGGCACTGCTTCTTCCCGCCATCCGCGGAGCCGTCCCCACCGGCGACGGCCGCTCCCTCGCCACGGCAGCGGCCGTGAGGAAAGAACTCCTCGATGATGGATACGTTTACAGGTTCAGGCACGGGCCAGGCCCCCTGGCGGACGCCGAAGGCGCCTTCCTCCTGTGCGGCTTCTTCTTGGCCCTGACCGAACATGAGCAGGGCAACACCACAGACGCATTCAGACTCTTTGAACGCAACCGGGCCGCCTGCGGTTCCCCGGGACTGTTCACCGAAGAATACGACGTCGAACAGCGCCAGCTGCGCGGCAACTTCCCCCAGGCGTTCGTCCACGCCGCCATGCTCGAAACAGCTCACCGCCTCGCCCGGCCGGCGGCACCATGACGACAGTTAACACACCCTCTTGCAGGAGGACACCGCCACTGGGGAGTGTCCGTTTAACGGTGGATTCACCGTTGGCATTTAGTTGATTCTTCCGTCGAAGCTGATGGCGAAGGCATTCAGGGCCGGCTTCCACCGTGAGGCCCATCGTGCCCTGCCTTTGCCGGTCGGGTCCAGTGCCCGGGTCGCCAGGTACAGGCATTTCAGGGCCGCCTGCTCGGTGGGGAAATGGCCCTTGGCCCGGACCGCGCGCCGGTAGCGGGCATTGAGGGATTCGATGGCGTTGGTGCTGCAGATGACCCGCCGGATTTCGACGTCGTAGTCCAGGAACGGCACGAACTCGCTCCAGGCGTTCTCCCACAGCCGGGTCACCGCCGGGTACTGCCGGCCCCACTTGGTCGAAAACTCTACGAACCTTTCCTTGGCCGCGGCCTCGGACGGTGCCGTGTAGACCGGGCGCAGATCACGGGACATCTCGTCCCAGTACTGCCGGGCCGCATACCGGAAGGTGTTCCGGATCAGATGCACGATGCAGGTCTGGACGACGGCGAGTTCCCACACGGTGTTGATGGCCTCCGGCAGGCCTTTGAGTCCGTCGCAGACCGTGATGCAGACGTCCTCCACGCCGCGGTTCTTGATCTCGGTCAGCACCGAGAGCCAGAACTTTGCGCCTTCGCCGCCGTCCCCGGCCCATAGCCCGAGGATGTCGCGTTCACCGTTGACGCTGACACCGATAGCGACATAGACCGGCCGGTTCGTGACCTGCCCGTCACGAATCTTGACGTGGATAGCGTCGATGAACACCACCGGGTAGACGCGGTCCAGCGGCCTGTTCTGCCACTCGGTCATCTCGCCGATGACCTTCTCGGTGATCCTCGAGATCGTGTCCTTCGAGACCCTGGCGCCGAACACCTCGGCGAAGTGGGCTGCGATTTCTCCGGTCGTGAGCCCTTTCGCGCTCAGCGACAACACGATCTCGTCGACTCCCGTCAGCCGGCGCTGGCGTTTCTTCACGGTCTGCGGATCGAACGTCGCACCGGTGTCCCGCGGCACGTCGATCTCCACCGGCCCGATCTCCGTCATGACGGTCTTGGTGCGGGTGCCGTTGCGGGAGTTCCCGCTCCCGCGCCCGGACACGTCGTGTTTTTCGTATCCGAGGTGTTCGTCCATCTCCGCTTCCAGAGCGGTCTCCAGGACGTTTTTCGTCAGCCGGTTCAACAGCCCGTCCGGGCCGACGAGATCGATACCCTGCTCTTTGGCCTGGGCCAGGAGCTGCTGCGCTAACTCTTGCTGATCCAATTCAGTCGCCATGGGATCCATGGTTCCGCTCATGATCAGTCCTCCCCGCCAGGCATCGCCCGGTGTGTCTGGCCAACCCTGAATCCACCGTTATTCAGACACTCCCCGCCACTGACCATACGGAGGCCGAGATATTTCGACGAAAACTGAGACCAGCCGCAAGTCACCTTGCGGAAAATTGGCTGGCGGGGAGCAGTTGTTCGTTGTGAACCGGTGTGTGTGACATATAGGGGCAGGGCGCTTCGATCGTGGAACGGCTGTCGTTCGTGTCCGGCCCTTTGCTGCCCGGCGGCCTACTGGCCAAGCAGGGAGACGGCGTGGGCGATGACGAGTGCGAGCAGCACGAATCCTCCGAAGGCCTCCAGTCCCATCAGGGATTTTGCCCGGGCCGAAAGGGGCATCGTGTCTGTGGGGCTGAATGCCATCGAGTTGGAAAGGGAGAAGTAGACGTAGTCGACAAATGAAGCCGTCCAGTCCGTCTTCACGGAGGACCGGGCGGCAACTTCCTGCACTGCGTCGTGGTCTTCGTCCTGGGGGAACCGGAAGTCTGCCCGGGGCAGCTCATGGCGCGTGGCGTGGCGCCGGGTGACCGGACCGCCCCGGTCCAGTTCCCAGTAGACCAAGGCGAACGCGATGACGTTTGTCACCCATACCTGAAGGGCCGCGAGCAGCAGCGTTGGCCCGTTGCTGTTTCCGGAGTTCGTGAGGAGAATGACCAGTTGGACGAGTGCTGCCTCGTTGGCCACGACAAGCAACAACGCCTGGCCGACGGAAAGATGCCTTGACCAGCGGGTTTCGCGGACCAACCTGCGTGGATTCAGGATAATGAGCGGAATCAGCAGGGCCAGGCCGACGACAACAACGGAGTAGCGTACCGCCGGAAGGAACGTCGTGGGCAGCGTGGCGTATAGCGCCAGTGCGATGAGAAGGCCGATGACGGCAGGCCAACGGTGTTCCGCCCGGGCCTGCCGTTCATTGTGGGTGGTCATGGTCAGGAGTGTAGGTCCTGGGCCGGGACGGGAGCCGCAGAGTCGACTTTTGGTCCGCCCGGCGTGGCGCCGTTCGGTTCGAACGGTACACGCATGCTCGACCCTAGGCGGTACGGTTCAGGCCAAGAGGGGGCATGGTCCTGCCGGCACTTCACCACTGGGCCAAGCAATGTGATCTGCGACACAAGGGTGCGCGACCTGAATCACAACAAATTCAGATAATTTCCTTGCGCATTCAGGAGTAGCCTGTTATACGTCACCAGCAATGGTGCTGGTGTTGACCAAGGAGTCGTGCCATGAGTGTCGAATCAAGCTCCGCGGCGGGGACCGTCCCGGCGGGAGGTGGTCGCAGGGCTGAAAATCCCGTACCAGCCCAAGACGCAGTTGTTTCTCCACAGGGGAGCACCAGCCCACCCTTTGCCGATCCGGCAGCTTTGGGTCTGGGCGCTTTCGCAATGACCACGTTTGTCCTCAGTGTCATCAATGCCGGCCTGATCCCCAAAGCAGTCGAACCCGTTGTCCTGGGACTGGCACTGTTCTACGGCGGCATGGCGCAGTTCGCCGCCGGAATCTGGGAATTTGCCAACCGCAACGTTTTCGGCGCGACGGCGTTCTGCTCGTACGGAGCCTTCTGGCTGTCCTTCTGGTTCCTGAGCCAGTTCAGCGCGGGCAGTCTTCCGGCAGCGGACGCCGGCAAAGCTGTCGGCCTCTATCTTCTGGGCTGGGCAATCTTTACCGCCTATATGACCGTTTCAGCTTGGCGCGTCAGCATGGGTGTCTTTGCCGTTTTTGTCTTCTTGACCCTGACCTTCATTGCGCTGTTTCTCGGCGCCTTCTTCGGGGCAGCCGGGCTGTCGATGCTGGGCGGCTGGCTGGGCATCGTGACGGCGCTGATTGCCTGGTACTGCTCCCTCGCGGTGGTCGCGAACTCCACCTACAAGCGGACTGTGCTTCCGGTGGGACGACGGTGACAGGCCATGGCAGCAGACCCAACAGAATCGGATGAGACCCTCGCAAACCTGTTGCACGAGCAGCGGCGCTTTCCTCCGGACGCCGGCTTTGCGGCGCAGGCCAACGCTACATCGTCGGACTATGACGAAGCTGCCGGCGACAGGCTGGCGTTTTGGGCGCGGCAGGCGGAGCGGCTGGACTGGTCCCAAAAATGGAGTGAGGTCCTGGACTGGTCGAATCCGCCATTTGCCAAATGGTTCGTCGGGGGCAGGCTCAATGCCGCGTACAACTGCCTTGACCGGCATGTAGCTGCCGGCCGCGGGGACAAGGTCGCCTACTACTTTGAAGGAGAAGCCGGGGACACCCGTGCCATCACCTATGCCCAGCTCACCCACATGGTCTGCCAGGCGGCGAACACGCTGACCGATCTGGGCGTCAAGCCGGGAGACCGGGTTGCCATTTACATGCCGATGATCCCGGAAACCGTCGTGGCTATGCTGGCCTGCGCACGAATTGGAGCACCGCACACCGTCGTGTTCGGCGGGTTTTCCGCGGACGCGCTCCGGACGCGGATCCACGACTGCGACGCGCGGATCGTCATAACGACCGACGGCGCCTACCGCCGCGGCAAGGCCAATGGGTTGAAGCCCGCCGTCGACGAGGCCCTGCTGGACTGTCCGGACGTTCGCAACGTCCTGGTGGTCCGCCGCACAGCCCAGGAGGTCGACTGGACACCGGGCCGTGATATTTGGTGGCATGACTCGGTTGAGCTGGCTTCCGCCGATCACGACGCCGAGGCCTTCGACGCTGACCATCCCCTGTACGTGATGTACACCTCCGGCACCACGGGCAAGCCCAAGGGCATCCTGCACACCACTGGGGGCTACCTCACGGCGTGCGCCTACACCCACTGGGCGGTGTTCGACCTAAAGGCCGAGACCGATATTTTCTGGACAGCCGCGGACATCGGCTGGGTCACCGGGCACAGCTACATCGTGTACGGTCCCTTGGCCAACGGTGCCACCTCCGTGCTGTACGAGGGCACGCCGGATACCCCGCACCAGGGCCGCTGGTGGGAAATCATCGACAAGTACAAAGTCTCGATTCTCTACTGCGCCCCGACCGCCATCCGTACCTTCATGAAATGGGGCGCCCAGATACCGGCCAAGTACAGTCTCAGGAGTTTGCGCGTGATCGGAACCGTGGGCGAACCGATCAACCCGGCGGCCTACATCTGGTACCGCGAGAACATCGGGCACAACCACACGCCCGTGGTGGACACCTGGTGGCAGACCGAGACCGGAGCCATCATGATCAGTCCGCTCCCGGGAGTCACAGCGGGTAAACCGGGCGCCGCCATGAGGACGTTGCCCGGGGTCGTGGCCGACGTCGTCAATGACGCGGGCGCACCGGTTGCCAACGGCTCCGGCGGCTATCTGGTCCTCAGGGAACCCTGGCCATCCATGTTGCGCACCATCTGGGGTGACAACGACCGGTACGTGGAGACGTATTGGTCACGGTTCCCGGGGCTCTACTTTGCCGGGGACGGCGCGAAGAAGGACGAGGACGGGGATATTTGGCTTCTCGGCCGGGTGGACGACGTGATGAACGTGGCAGGACACCGGCTCTCGACGACGGAGATCGAATCGGCGCTCGTCGCCCATCCGAAGGTGGCCGAAGCCGCCGTCGTCGGCGCCCTCGACGACACCACCGGGCAGGCCATCGTCGCCTTCGTCATCCTGCGCAGCGATGCGGGCGACGGCGGACCGGAGGTCGTGCAGGAGCTGCGCGACCATGTAGCCAAGGAAATCGGCAAAATCGCCCGGCCCCGGCAGATCATGGTGGTCACCGAGCTGCCTAAAACCCGGTCCGGGAAGATCATGCGACGGCTCCTCAAAGACGTGGCGCAGGACAGGCCGATCGGGGATGTCACCACCCTGGCCGACTCCTCAGTGATGGATCTGATCAAAGCCGGCATGCCAGGCGGCGCCGCCGGCCCGCACTAATTGCCAGGTCGAGGCGTTCAGCCGGGGCCTTCAACGGGAGAGATGACATGGATGACTTCCTCGCTTACCTGGATACTTCGGAGGTCCGCTCCGGCAAACTTGAGGAACTGGTAGTGGCCGGAGGCGACGGAATTCCTTCACATGTCGGTCGGGATCGGTCCAAGGACGATGGTGTGGGCGGTGTGGTCGCGTTTGGTGGCCAGGTAGCGGGCATTTGCGGAGGAGAGGTGGACCCGGGTGGGCACGCGTTCGGCCACAGCGACGCCGTTGGCCTCGAGCTGGAGGGCCTTGTCGGGGTTGTTGCTCAGCAGCCGGATCCGGTGCGCTCCGACGGCGAGCAGCATCTGGGCCGCTGCACGATAGTCCCGCTCGTCCTCACCGTGGCCGAGGGCGACGTTCGCGGCGTAGGTGTCGAGCCCGCGGTCCTGAAGGGAGTAGGCGTCGAGCTTCTCGTAGAGTCCGATGCCCCGGCCTTCCTGCCTCAGATACAGCAGGAAGCCGCCCTCACCGGCGATCCGCTCGGCCGCCTCGCGGAGCTGTGGGCCGCAGTCGCACCTCTGCGATCCCAGGACGTCCCCGGTGAGGCATTCGCTGTGAGGGCGCACCAAGGGGGCGGCAGCCGCGGCGAGGGCGCCGTGCCAATCACCGAGCCCCAGCAGCAGGTGCTCCTTGCGGTCCACCAGATCCCGGAAAGTGAACGCATCTGCGGTCGTGGCGAAGCCGTCGGTGAACCTGAGAGGGATACGCACCCGGGTACGCACCAGGGCCCCAGGGGGAACCGAGCGCTCCCGTCCGGCGGATCCAAACGAGGCTGAGTCGGCGGACGCCGTGCCGACACCGTCCATTCCAGCCCCCGGTCCTGTTGCAGTGAGTCGTTCCGTGGACATTGAGCCCCTCCTTCTGGGATTTGGAATCGCGGCGTCTGGTTTTTGGCGATGACCTTTCCGTCGTGAATTCGATTGCGCTCCTGGTCCGCGCACATCGTCGCGAGGTGGCGCGGCCTCAGGCCTGGACCGACGTCCGCAGGCCCTCACGCTCCCCGGAGCGCTGCGGGTTGAGGCGTGCGTAGTGCCGGCCCTATCGTCGGCGGACCTCGATTTGACCGTCGTTGAGCCGCGTTTCGTATGCGGGCTGCGGGTGGCTGGCTGGCCCGCGCACGACGCTCCCGTCGTTGAGGCGAAAGGTGCTTCCGTGCCAGGGGCAGGTGACACAGCCGTCGGCGATTTTCCCTTCATCCAGTGGGCCGCCCATGTGGCTGCACATGCTGTCCAGGGCGTGAATCTGGGTGCCTGCGCGGTGCAGCAGCAGGGAGACGCCGGCAATGTCCACCTTGCGCTGGTCGCCGTCGGGCAAGTCATTCTCACTGAGCGCAGGTGTCCACTTCGTAGGGCCGTTCCTGTCTGCGGTCTTGTTGACGTTCACGGCGCTGGCATAGGTGAGATGTCCGCCGAGGAAACCGCCGAACATCAGGATCCCGAACCCAGCCATGCCCAGTGACTTTCCGACACCGCGGTGTCCGCGCGCGCGGGCCACAGCGGAGATTGTGTAGAGGCAGAGGGCTGTGCTGTTTGCGACCGCGTGAACTAGCCCTGTTCTCCTTGCCTTCCCCTGGGTGTCCGACCAGTCGTTGAGCCCGGCTGCCGCAGTGGGAACAGCAGCGGCAATGCCCGCGCACACCAGGATGTCGGCGGCGGGGGCGGAATCCACGCCCCCTATCGTGTCAAGGAGCATTGCCATGGTCCACGCTCCGATGGGCAGATCCGTGAGGACCGGATGCAGCGGATGGCCCAGGGCGGTGCCGCTGACGATGTTTCGAACAGTGCGCGCCCGCACTGCCCGCCCGACCGCGGCGGCAACGGCTGAAGCCACCCCGTCAAGCCGCTCGGAATGTTCTATGGCGGCGACCACGGAATTCAGCGGGTTCACGGCAGCTCCTCTGTCTCGTCAGTTCTTGAATCTGGAGTGTTCAGGACTGTGTCTACAACCGGTCTTCACTGAAGCGGCGGAAGTCCGGGTGGCGAATGGTCAAAGCTTTCCACCGAAACGGCCGTCGTGACAAGGTGTCCGAGCCGCCGGGGCGTGAATGAGCGGCGTACGTGAGCCGCGTGGATACGTCTTCGATCCTCACGAAGCGCCGACGTCATGGCCCGCCCCAGCCGGACGCCCGCCTGGCGGAGTCAGATGCCCGAACTCAGGTCCAGAGTCGGGTCCCGAGGCGAGGAAGGAGTCACTGGAGACCGCAACTCTCATGCCGGTGCTGAGAGTTTCTCCCAGTAGCCGCGGAGCTCGGCGTCGTCAGAGCGGCCAGGGTATTGTTCTGGGCGGTGAGGTCTTGGTCGTTGGTGGATACGCGCGCATATCCGATCAGCAGTCCGGTCATGGTCGTGCCCGTACCGTTTATCCCCAGCCACCGGGCATTTTCTCGGGCGGGTCCTATGCCGACCTCAGGATTTGCCGGTGTTCGCGGGCGGGACCTTGGTCTGGGGGCCTGACAGGTGCGGGACACCCTCGCGGGGGACGTTTCCCCGCGGGCTTGTAGACCCTATCGCCACCTACATCGAAGCCGCAGGTGCGGCGTTGCCGCGCCGCACTGTCGATACCGCTGTTTTACCTCCCGCACCGGTGCGCTTCCGGCCTTTTGAGCAACGTGCTTACGCGTCGAAGTGCGTCCGGACTCTCGGGTCCTGGGATAGTGAAGCGACGACCGAGGCGGCGATGTCCAGGAGTTTGACGTTTCGCGTGTTGGAAGCGTTTTTCAGGATCTTGATGGCGGTCTCCTGGCTGCAGCGGTTCTGCGCCATGATGGCGCCGGTCGCCAGGTCGATAATGGTCCGGGATTCGATGGCTGCAGTGGGGGGATTGGTTTACGCGCCCAAAGACTTTCAGGCTGTTCTCAGGCCGAGGGGGGAGATTAGTATCTGGACGCTGTAGATCTGGCCCTCTGGCGTCGTTGCAGGCCCCGGCCGCACGTCCAACCTCAACCCACGTGCGGCCGGCTCTCAAAATCGTAGACCTGACCCCGCCGTCGGCCCATCAGCGTCTCGCTCCATGGTGAGCCGCGGTCAAACCCGCCGCCGACGGCCGGTCGCCGACGCTTCCTCTTCCCGCCGTGCAGCCCAATGTTTTTGTGCAGCCCGAGGCAAGCCAGTGGCATTCTGTGGTGTGTCGTGCCTCCACGGCGGCGGCGTCACCACGCTGAGGCTCCGTCCGGATTCATCGAGGATATGGCCAAGTCGCGTGTACGCCCGGACCACAGCCTGACGTGAGATGACTATGCTGCCGGGCGCGCGCTCGGCCAGTTCCCGTTCAAACGCCGGCGCCTCCAAGTAGTCGCGGACCCACAGCGTGACCTCCAGGTTCTGTGCGCCGAGAACCTGGGCGCTCAGCCGGCAATTTGTTTGGGCGGCGAAGTAACGGCCGGCATCGTCAACGTATTGCGCCGGGACATTGAGCATCAACGTCACCTCCCGGAGGCCCCGGTTCGCTGCGGAGGACGCGTCGCACCTCAGCGTGATGTAACCGGAAGCGAGAAACCGTTCCACCCGGCGTCGGGCGGTTTGCGATGAGACGCCGCAGGTAGCGCCCGCAACCAAGTCGTCGTACATGTTCCGGACCTAACCAACGAGCACCGCTGGGCCGCCTACACGGCGCCCGCGCTGGAGGCGGGTGTGGGATCCGGCCTGTCTGTACCACTGGTCCTTGAGGGAGAAGCAGAAGCGGGCCTGAACCTGTATTCCACCCGGTCCCATGGCTTCACCGATGAGGATATCGACACGGTCGAAGCGTACTCATACCACGCGTCCAAAGCACTCCGCCTCGCGGTCCGGATCAGCCAACTGGCCGAGGCGAAAACAAACCCCACCGCTGCCATAGAATCCCGGACGATCATCGACCTGGCAACCGGCGCCATCATGGCGCAAAACCGCTGCAGTCAGGACACGGCCATAAAAATCCTAAAAATTGCTTCCAGCACCAGATACGTCAAACTCCGGGACATCGCCGCATCAGTGGTCGCCTCTCTTTCACAAGACCCGACAGTCCGGCCGTACTGCGACGCCTGCCTGCTGGGCCTGCACGGTAGCGACGTGGGCAGATCCACTTCACCCTATTCACCGACGAAACGGAGTAACGTTGAAGTGAGTCCGGGCGGCTGGATCCCCCAATACAGTCGTCCGGTAACTCATGTTCCCAGAGTCATCGAACCTGGAAATTCCGGGCGGTCCGCCGCTGGGCCAACCACTGCAGTCACGCTCCAGCGGGGGGCCATCCGGCGCGACACCCTCGAACGATCACGAAAGCCGCGTCGCCAGGAACACCGAAGTTCCGGGCCGGCTTTTTAGCGGCGTGCGTATTGGGAAGCCTTCGCGCAAGGCTGTGCCGAGGCACCACAGAAAGTGGCCTAGCGTCGTTTTGATCAGGAACCGGTATCGAAAAATCCGAACCTCAATCGTGCAGTGGAGATCCGACGACTTCGAAACCCTGGCTGCTCATCGATCCCGACAGCAGCGGCATCGCTTCGGCAATGCTGCTCCGGACCGAGTCTAGTTCCAGGGAGGCCCTGTGGGCGCTCTCGGATATCCACAACTCGGCAACGAACACCGTGTCGGGTTGGTCGTCGTTTACCCCTACTTCGTAGAGGAGGCAACCCAGTTCCGCAAGCCCGTCGGCTCGCCTGGTGAGGAGTTCTATGAGGCCATCGCGCGCGCCCGGCTTGGTGCCGAGAGTCGCCAAACGTGCGTGTGTCATGAGTCCATACTCATCGAAGGCTGCAGATATGGCCTGCTGCGCCCCTCCCGCAGCGCCCGGAATGCGTCGGATCGAGGCTTAGCCCAGCAGGGGGACGGCATGGGCGATCACGAGGGCCAGGAGAACGAAGCCTCCGGCGGCTTCGAGTCCCATCATCATTTTGGTCCGCGGCGACGGGGGCATGGTGTCGGTGGGGCTGAAGGCCATGGAGTTGGACAGGGAGAAGTAGGTGTAATCCACGAAAGAAGCGACCCAGCGGACCGTGTCGCAACTTCCGTGACGGCGTCGTGGTCTTCGTCTTGGGGGAACCGGAAGTCCGCGGCCGGGAGGTTGCCCCGGTGGGTATTGCGCCGTGCGACCGGTCCGCCGCGGTCCATTTCCCAGAAACCAAGGCGAACGCAATGATGTTCGTTACCCAGATCTGCAGTGCTGCCAGAAGGAGCGTGCGCCGCCCGTCGCCGCTGCCGGAGTCGGTCAGAAGAATGATGAGCTGCACCAGGGCGACGCCGTTGGCGGCGACGAGGAGGAGTGCCTGGCTCGTCGCTAATCGTTTGGACCAGCGTGTCTCTTTGTGCAGGCGGCGGGGGTTGAGGATCAGCGGGGGATCAGCATCAGGAGTCCGATTCCCACCACCGTGTAGCGGATGGCCGGCAGGAAGGCGCTGGGAAGGGCGGCATAGAGGCCCAGCGCGATGAGCAGCCCGATTACGGCCGGCCAGCGGTGTTCGGCGCTGTCCTTCAGATTTGCGATCTCAGACATTCACCGAGTCTAGGCAAAGCTGCGGTCCATCCCGGTCCGGGCGCGCACTGAGCCGACAGCAGATGGCCGCCTGGCGCGAGGGAACGTCGGGTCAGGCGGCCCAACTCGGTTGCGAGAAGCCCACCCAAGACACTCCCGCCGAACTCAGATGGTGGTTTCCGCCGCGCTCCAACCTGTGACGGCCTCTGCTGGCGCGGCCAGCTAGAGGTTCCAATGGTGTCCGACGCAGGCTCGGTCCAAATCGGGCACTGACTGTGTCTGCGACATTTCTTGGTTGTTGTCCACGATGGACGAGTTCTTGTTCGGGTTGCTCGCCAGCGCCGGAATCTGCGATGCCGTCGCGGGTCTTGATGGACCGCGGTCGGGTTTCGTTGGCCGCTACCCACGGATCCGTTTATCCACCGCCTCTGCTGCTTACAGGGAGGGGATGTTACGGTGAGTTTTCCGTTCGGGGACGGCATGAACTTCAGCATTCACCCGAACCGGCCCGACATCCGGCACTGAAGAACAGGACGCGCAAATGATTGACTTTCTGAGCTCGGCCGACGGCACGAAAATCGCCTTCGAACGGACAGGTGAAGGACCACCTCTGATCATTATCGGCGGTGCATTGAACAGCCGGCGTTCGGCCGACGGGCTGGTGCCTTGGCTGGCCCCGCACTTCACCGTGTACGCCTATGACCGTCGGGGGAGAGGCGAGAGCTCCGACACCCTTCCCTACAGTCCCGGCCGTGAACTAGAGGATTTGGAAGCGCTGATAGCCGCGGCGGGCGGTTCGGCCTACGCTTACGGCCATTCCTCGGGTGCCATCCTGATTCTTGAAGCAGCGGCTGCCGGAGCGGGCATCTCCAAATTGGCGGCCTACGAGCCGCCATATCTGACCGGGCATGCCCCCGAAGAACCTTGGGAAAATTTCAGGGACCGGGTCCAGGAGGCACTGAACGGGGGAGACCGGGAAGCCGCCGTGGAACTGTTCATCCGCCATACCGGCTCTGACTTCGACGAAGGAATCAAAACCATGCCGTGGTGGCCCGCGCTCCTCAGCGTTGCCCAGACCCTGCCGTATGACCTCACCCTCACGGCCGACGGCAGCGTCCCGGAGAGGCTGTCGAATATTCAGGTTCCCACGCTCGGGATCTACGGTGGTGCGAGCCCTTCCTGGGCCGGGAATGCCATCAATGCCGTCGCCGCAGCCGTTCCTGGCATGAAAAAAGAAAAGCTGGAAGGCCAGGACCACGCAGTCGCCAGCGATGCTGTCGCACCGGTCCTGATCAAGTTCTTCAACGGCGCCCCAGCCTAGGCTGCCATCGACCCCAATACGGCGGGAACTTGGAAAACGACGTTGAGGCTAACCCACTCGGCCGATGGTGAGAACCCCGAGCCTATGTAGAGCCTATGTTCCCGCCGGGCGCGCGACGATACTGGACATCGTCCCTCGTGGCGACGTGATCTCATCCCGGACGGGAAGCCGTTCGCGGTCTGGGACATCCGCGCCGCCTTGAGTTCGTGCTGAGCCCTGGCGTTGAATGCGTGGGGATGGCCCCGGAAAAGAATTTCCCACCAGATGTCCTTTTGGCGGCTCCCCGGTCGTCGTGCTGATGTAACTAACGAAAGAAGGAGACGTCGTGGAGTACATGCTTTTCATCTGTAGCGATCCCACAGCGCCGGAATATGTGGCCGCCGAGGACAACATTGTCGAATGGGGGGCCGAGATGGAGGCGCGGGGCGTCGCCCGTCACGGTGACAGGTTGCGTCCTGTCGAGGACGCAACCACGGTAGTGGTGCGCGGGGGCGAAGTGGTGGTCTCGGATGGGCCGTTCGCGGAGACGAAGGAATGGATCGCGGGCTATGACATCATCGCTTGTGCCGATCTTGATGAGGCTATCGAGGTGGCGTCCAAGCACCCCATGGCCCGGTTCGGCAAGATCGAGATCAGGCCCGTGTGGCCGCTCGGGGAATAGTGATTCGCCCCGAGGCCGGCATTGATGATCAGGGTAGGGAAGACGCGCCGGAGCTGACGGACGTGCGGGCCGTCGTGGAGGCCGCGTCCGTCGGTGAGGCAGCACGAATCACCGCAACCCTCATCCGCGTGACGGGCGACTGGGGCCTGGCCGAGGATTGTGTCCAGGATGCGTTCGCCAGGGCCCTCGTCGACTGGTCGGAGCACGGCGTTCCCAGGAATCCCGGGGCGTGGCTGACTACCGTGGCCAAGAACAAGGCAATCGACCGCATGCGGAGCGCCGCCAGCGAAAGGCGGGCGGTCCGTGAACTCGCCATTCTCACCGAGCTCGAAGGGCTCGAAGACAAGGCCGGCATAGGGACGGCGGCAGAGGATGACACGCTGCGGCTGATTCACACCTGCTGCCACCCGGCCCTCCCGCTTGAGGCCCGGGTGGCCCTGACCTTGCGCACAGTCGCGGGACTCGCGACCGGGGAGATCGCCCGCGCGTTCCTGGTCTCCGAAGCAACCATGGCCAAACGGCTCGTTCGGGCCCGGGCGAAGATACGCGATGCCGGGATCCCATACCGGGTGCCGCCGCCGCAGCTGATATCCGAACGCACCGCCGGAATCCTGGCCGTGCTGTATCTGATGTTCAACGAAGGGTACTCGGCCACCGGGGGCAACTTACTGATCCGCGAACCACTCGCCCGGGAAGCGATTCGCCTGACCCGGCTGCTGGTTGTGTTGCTCGACGGGTCCCCGCAGGAACCTGAGGCCCTGGGCCTCCTTGCGCTCATGCTGTTCCACCATGCCCGGCGGGGGACGCGGACGGACGCCGCAGGGGACTTGGTGACCCTTGAGGAGCAGAACCGCGGATTGTGGGACAAGGTTGCGGTCGCGGAGGCTGTGGCGCTGCTGGCGGCCGCGGAGCAAATGGGCGTTTCACGCCGTTCCCGAGCAGGTAGCTACCGTGTGCAGGCCGCCATTGCTGCCTGCCATATGATCGCCCCGGACTCTGGCAGCACGGACTTCGCCCGGGTGGCACAGCTGTATGACCGCCTGGCGCACATTGCACCGTCACCGGTCATCGAGCTCAACCGTGCCGTTGCCGTCGCGATGTCTCAGGGACCGGAAGCAGGACTTGACCTCATCGACGAGCTGGACCGGACACGGTCCCTCGAGGGGTACTACCTCCTGCCCGCGGCGAAGGCTGATCTCCTGCGCCGCCTTGGCAGAAAGTCAGAGGCCAGCTTCGAGTATGAGCGGGCCCGTGACCTCGCTCCCTCCGAGGCCGAGCGCCGCTACCTCTCCAAACGCCTGGCCGAGACAAGCGCCGGGTCCCCATCCCCACCCGATCCCCGCACCGCCGCGAAGGAGTACAAATGAAACACCTCATGCTGATCCCCAACGACGTTGACACCTGGAACGCACTCTCCCCGTCCGAAATCGAGGCGATCATGCAGGCACATACCTCGTTGCAGCAGGAACTCAGGGCATCCGGTGAGTTCGTGGAGGCACATCAGCTCGGTGAAGAGGCGAAGTTCGTAAGACGTGACGGCAGCACCTGCACCGTGACCGACGGTCCGTACCTTGAGACCAAGGAAATCGTGGCCGGCTACTACATCGTCGACTGTGTGGGCATGGCCCGCGCCGTGGAAATCGCCGGAAAATTCGGAGAGGCCAAGTTTTGGCCGATCGAAATACGCCGGATCGACCCCTGACCCGCACGGCCTTGAATAGTTGTGTGATCAGAGTTGCGCCGTACCGCCTCGTCACAACCGGGCAGAGGAAGCTGGAACAGGCTCACCCCAAGATCCAAGCGTCATTTGACGAAAATTAGGAGAGGTAAATGCGCGTACCAATGAAATTGGAACTGGTGCCGCTGCCGGTAGCAGACGTCGAGCGGAGTAAGACCTTCTACACGGACACCGTCGGCTTCACTTTGGATCATGACGTGCAGCCCGGGAACGGCATGCGGATCGTGCAGCTCACGCCACCCGGTTCAGCATGCTCCATAGTCATCGGCGCCGGAATGGCCAACAGCAGCCCAGACGACGGCACGGTCAAGGGCCTGCACCTAGTGGTCGAAAACATCGCTGCGGCGCGCGACCAACTCATCAAGCACGGGGCCGCCGTGACCGAAATAGAGGACATGGGAGGCGTCAAGTTCGCGTACTTCAGCGATCCCGACGGCAACTCGTGGGCGCTACAAGAAATCGGAAAGGGGTGACCCCGCCCGGGGTGCTCACCGACGCCGGCGGCCTCACACCAACCCTGGCGGACACCCTACCCACTCCGTCGAATCGGGCAGCGAATCGTGCGCCCACGGTACCTGCGCACGCTCCGCTGACCATGGGCCCCATCCGCATAGGTCGCGCCGCGACTCCTAGTCACTGAGATCGAAGTCGAGATCAAGTTCCTCCGGTGTCCTCAGCTGTCGTTGGGCGAAGTCGATCGCTAGCTGCAGGGCATCGCTCCGCGCGTTTTTCCATGGTCCGCTCAGACCGGCTCCATCTTTAAGGGAGGTGGAGCCGGTCTCTGGGGTGCGCTTCGTCATTCTGAGGGTGAAATGACGTTGTGGCGTGCCCCTGACTGGGCTGCTGTGCCACAACGCAACAGTAGGTTCTGAAGCTGCGCTTTTTCTTGCACTGTGGGAGCCCCGGATCGGGGAACGGCAATGTGGAGGTTCGGTGACGCGGGCGGTTACCGGGCGTTGAAGACGTCCGGGCCGAAGCTGTTCAGGCCCGGTGCCCCCGCGTATCCGAGCCGGGGTACTGAAAAGATGTCCTCGATGCTGGCGAGCAGGCTGTAGTGGTTGTACATCGTGTCCGACGTCGTCCCGCCCTTGGTGAACGGGGAGATCACCAGTGCGCCGACGCGGCCGCCCGCGGTGCCTCCGGTGACTCCCGACGGGCCGGAGGTCTTGGCTTCGGTTTCGTCGAAGGTGATGACCAGCACCCCGTCCTGTTTGTAGGCGGGGGAGTCCAGGATGGCGGGGATCTGCTGCTGCAGCCAGCTGTCGGCGCTTTCGAGGCCGCCCGGGCTGCCGTCGACGCAGGGGCTGTCGTGTCCGTCGTTGCACAGGTTGGGTGTGATGTAGGAAAGGTTCGGTGTCGTGTCCGTGGACTTCAGGTCATCAGCGAAGTGGGTGTAGTCCACCACGTTGTTCGGGCAGTCCGGAGACGATGTGATTTCGTCAAAATACACGAACGGGTTGTGGCGCGTTGCGTATTGGTCGCCCTCCTTCGCCTTGTGATGGTCGTCCGTGGAGCCGGGCTCGGGATGCTGGCAGGGCGTGCCCATGTCCTCCATGTAGCCTTTCCAGGTCTTGCCGGCGGAACTGAGCTGGCCTGCAAGGGTGGGAACCGAAGCGGGGTACACACAGCCGGTACCCTGCACCTGGCCCGCCTCGGATGTCCCGGTTTGTTGGAACTCGGCATATACAGGGCAATCGGCGCGCGTCATGGCGTTCGAGCCCTGCCCGGAAATCTGGGCCAGGTAGTCGGGGAGGGAGTTGTGGTCTGTCCCGTAGTACTGGGAGAGCAGCACGCCCTGTGCGCGCAGGGTCTTCGATAAGTAGGTGGCCGCCGACTCGGGGCCCCAGACGTCGTTGTAGTCGTGGTTCTCCAGGTTGATCACGAAGACGTGGCCGGGTTTCCCCGAGGCCTGTGTGGGTTGTGGGGAGGGGGTTGTCGTAGGAGTGCCGGGGGCGGCCGTTGTCTTGCCCTGGCCCGGCGATGGCCCGCCTCCTGGCGGGGTGGGCTCACAAGCCGTGGCCGCCACGGCGAGGATTGCAGCAAGAATCAGCGCCGCCGGTCGTGCCGCGCGGCTCCGGCCCAAGAATTTTGCGACATTCTGGCTCATCGGTTCCGGCTTTCTCTCTGGCCCGGCTCCCAATGGGCCAGGTGTCAAGTGGCGTCTACCGTTCCACACCAGAATCAACATTGTGTCTGTAGCCCCTGAGTAAGCCCTGTGAAGCCTCTCGGGCTCGGGACTCCACGGCTGGGCCCCCGCACGTTTTCCAGAGACAGGACGGCTATTTCTGGCCCCACTTGGTGACCCGCCGGGCACTTGCGACGGTTACCTGTGACCGCCTTCAGCGTTGGATTCACCAGTGGATGGATGCGGCGGAAGGCCGGTCCGGATGGAATCGAAGGCGGCTTAAGTACCTTGACTGGTACGTAACCGACTTGGTACAAAAGGGTCATGGAAGCCGCTCTAAAGGCCCTCGCGGATGATAGCCGACGGAGAATGCTGGAGGCCCTTGCTGACGGCCCGGCAACCGCGGGTGAACTGGCAGCGCTCCTGCCGATTGCACGCCCGGGTGTCTCGCGGCACCTGCGGGTGCTGCGAGAAGCGGGTCTGGTCGAGGTGCACCAAGAAGCGCAACGGCGGGTTTACTCCCTCCGCCCACAGCCGCTCACTGAGATCTACGACTGGCTGGATCGATACGTGGCCCTGTGGGAACAGCGGCTGGATGTCCTGCACACCGAAATAGCACGCGGCAAGCGTGAGCGAAGGAGCACCCCGTGACCAACAACACCCCTGGAAGCGTGCGCACGCTGGGCACCCTGCGAGCGGTGGAGGGCAACGGCATCGTGCGACTTGAGGTCCGGTTCGACACCGATAGGGAGGACGTGTGGTCGGCGCTCACCGATTCCGGCCGTCTCGCCCGCTGGCTCGGCGAGGTAGAAGGCGATCTTCGCGAGGGCGGTGACTTCAGGGCCCGCTACTTTGCCAGCGGGTGGGAAGGCAGTTGTCGTGTGGAAGTGTGCCAGCCCCCACAGTGGCTCCGGATTCTGACCACGGCCCCAGACGAACCGGACGGCGTGATCGAGGCGACGCTTAGCGCTGACGGCGATCAAACCATCCTGGTTATTGAGGACCGCGGCTTGCCTCTGGAGCAGATCGCCGCCTACGGGGCAGGAGACCAGATCCACGTCGAAGATCTCGCCGCCTACCTCGCCGGACGTGACCGCTGCGACGCACGGGTGCGGTGGCAAGAACTCCACCCCGCATACCAGGAGCTGGCCGCAAGGCTCACCTAGCACGACGGCAGATCTGCCGGTCGCAACCCCCAGCGGGTTCCAACGTTGAAACTCCTTCGTCCGCGGCGCCCTGACTGAGACCCCAAGTCGATGAGGCACCGAAGACGGGCCCGCGACAAGACTTCCCAGTCATCGCAGGGTGGGGCAAGTTTCAACCGCCCTCGAGGGGCCAGAAATACGTGACACAACCATCAGAACCGTGACAGGAGCCGAGCCATGGACTGGACTGTCCCGGCCAGCGCAGCGCTGATTCCGGCCAAGGCCAGTAGTGCGCTCATGGCGATGATCTGAGCCAGGAAGAATGGCAGCGCCACTCCAAGTGTGGCGGCGTACGTCAGAGTAAAACTCAACGTTGGAGGTTCGCTCATGCAACCGTGACCTCCAGCCAGATTCTATTTGCCTCGTTCTCGTCAACACTAGCTGCGGGGCTCTCCCATGCGTCGATGCAGCGCGGGCACTCTGATCCGGTGGGCCTCGGGCCCTTGCCGCGCGGCGGGTGCGGAGGTAGGTTTTGCAAGCCGTGGCCGTCCGCCCGCAGTGGGGCGCGCCGCGCGGCGGTGGTTGACCCGGGTGTGGCGTGGGAACCCGCCCGGGCCGACCACCTAAACGTGTGGGCTGACGGCTCCGGTCCGGCCGGTGGGATGCGGGACAGTGGAGGGTCGGCTCTCAGGCTGTTCTCAGCGCGAAGAGGGACATTGAAAATAGCCCCGAAATGCCGACCCCTGCTCCGCCTTCGACCCAAAGACTCCGGCCGCACGCTCTCCTCAACCGGCGTGCGGCCGGGCATCACGTCGCCCCCTGCAGAGTCAAAAAGCACCTGGAATGGATAGGACTCGGGACTGCCTTCCGTTTCGCATGCAACAACTAGGCCCGTTGATGCCCCGCTGCCAGCGTGAGTGCGGATCGCAGAAGTAAATGTCGATACCGGCGTCCACTTTCACGGTTTTCCAGTCCTGCATTTCGATGCCCTGGTCCCAGGTGAGGGAATGCCTCAGCGCCTCGGGGAGCGTCTTGATCTTGGCTGCCAGGGCGTCACGCATTTGTTCTGCTTTGTATCTATCCGGCAGGTGAACGAGCATCGTGTAGTTGGTGGTTCTCTCCACGAGGGTCCCGATCGCGGACTGGTTGCCCTTGCCGATGATGAGGTCACCCTTCCAATGCCCTGGCACCGCACGGTCCTGAACCTCCGCGGGACGCTCGGAGATATTGACCATCCCCGGGATCCGGTTCTTCCGCTGACCGGCCTTCCTGCAGGGCTGCCGGAGCGCACGTCCGGTGCGTAAACACGCGGCCAGATCACGGTTGAGTGCTCCGCGGGACTGAACGTAGAGGGACTGGTAAATGGTCTCAGGTGACACCCGCATCTCCGGTTCATCGGGAAACTCAACCCGCAGGCGTCCTGCGATCTGCTCCGGCGAGTACTTCTTTTTCAGGTCCTCTTCCACCTTCGCACGCAACACCGTGTTCGTGTGCAGTTTCGACGGTTTCGGCCGCGAAGCCCGCTCATACGCCAACGCGTGAGCCGATGTTGCCCGGCAGGGCAACCCGGCCACCGAATTGCGCCGAAGCTCCCTGGACACCGTCGAGGCCGACCTGTCGATCACGACCCCGATCCGGCGCAGCGAGTGTCCCTGGGCGCGCAGCACCGCGATCTCTTCACGCTGGGCGAAGGTCAGGCACCTGCCCTTCAGATCCCGGCCGCGGCGTGGCCTGACACCCCCGGCTTCGGCCAGGACCCGGCGACCGGTCCGCCTGCTCGTATCGATCGGCACAACAGCGTCCGTGATGAAATCGCCGGCCTGCATCCCGGCCCAAAACAGCTGCAGAAGATCCGGTCTTACATAAATTGAATACCTCGCCACGACAACACCCATCCGCTAAGTGTTGCAATCACCGCAAGAACCCAAGGATCCCTTACCGGGCCAGACTGAGACTGTCTCCACTCTTCAGGATGGAGGTCGTGGTTTCGACCCGAGCGGGCATCGTAGGTCGGTTGTCAGCCAAGCTCGGCTCGGCGGCGAGGCTCGGCTCCGTACTCTGACCACCGGCCTGCGTAGAGACGGCCGCGGCCGAGTCCTGCATGCTCGAGAGCGAGAAGGTTGTGGCAGGCCGTGACGCCTGAGCCACAGTAGGAGATGACGGCAGTCGCGTCTTCGATCCCAACCTTCGCAAACGCTCGTCGGACCTCGGCGATCGGGCGCAGGTGTCCATCGGGGGCGAGGTTCCCACGGCACGGGACGTTCACTGCGCCGGGGATGTGTCCGGCTTGGGGATCGGTGGGCAGCTGGACGCTTCCGTCGAAGCGGTCGGCATTGCGGGCGTCGAGGATGATCCCGGCAGCCCCTGCGGTGATGTCCTGAAGCTGGGCGAGACGGGCCTCGGGCCACGGAGACGGCGTGAAGGTCGCGGGCGCCGGCTCCACGGGCGTCGTCTCCAGCGGTCCCGTCCATGCGGCAATCCCGCCGTCGAGCAACGCCGCCCGGTGCCCGAGCGCACGCAGCATCCACACGAGCCGCGCGGCGATGACTCCCCCCGCGTCGTCGTAGGCGATGACGGTCGTGTCGTCGCCGATTCCCAAGGAGGACATTCCATGTGCGAACACTTCAGAGTCGGGAAGCGGGTTCAGCCCGTGTGGTCCCGAATTGCCCGACAGCCATGCGGCCAGGTCCACGAACACCGCATCTGGAAGATGCCCGCCGTCGTACGCTGCACGGCCCGACCCGCCGTCGAGGTACCAGCGAACATCAGCGGTGACAACGTTACGTCGGTTCGCCTCGAGCCACGCGGCATCAATAAAGGGTGGAAGATCTTCTTGGGTTATCCGGCTGTCGTCCATACAGTGCAGGCTAGAGGATGTGTCCATAATTTGAGCAAAAATGTTCTATGATGTGGACATTCTGCAGAGGATGCGCCGCACCACGGCAGGCGCCCGTAAGCCGGTCGATCACCGTGCCCAGGAAACGTGCCGCACGTCTTGGCCGCCGCCAACAACCGCCACGGCGGAAGACCCCGCAAAGTGGACGACGCTGCCGCTGCCAGGGCCAAGGAACTCAAGGGCAAAGGAATCAGCGCCCGCGACATCGGCAAGATGCTCGGAGCATCCCGCGCCACGGTCTACCGATACCTTATATAGGCAACGCGGAGAGCGATCCCGACAACGCGGCGATGACATCCAAGCGGTCCGCCCAGCCCTCGTCCGCGAATGTCCGGCACGTCCCGCCGGTGGGTGCCGGTCTGGCCGTCCTGGCGGGCACCCATCAGACTGGCATATTCAGGAGGTAGGGCCGGTCCCGGACGTTCTTGTCGACGACCCCGCTTCGATTGCGGCCAATTCGTCAGAGGCGCTCATGAGGGCCCTCCTCTATGAAGATCTTGCCAACAGACTAGTCCCAATGCGGGGCAATGGAACCGGTGCTCAAGTACTCCCTGGCGCCACCGAAATGGAGCTCAGTGCCAAGGCGCAGGTAGGCCCGATCCTATTCCAACGGGCTCGATCCAACGCCCAGGCAAGTGCGACTGTTCCTGCCTGGGGGCATTTGCTGGTTCTAGGGTTTAGCCGCCGCTCTCCTCGGGTCCTTCGGTGTCGATGTGTTCTTTGCGGACCTTCTCCTTGATGGTCACGTCTTCGGTGACCGTTTCCGTGCCGATGTGGACCCGTTCGACCGGGACAGTCTCCTTGGTGACGATGATTCGTTCCTCGTGGAGGATGATCTCGTTCTCATCGTCCGCACGGTCCGCTACGTCGTTGCGGTTTTCCTCCGTAATCGGTTCTCGCTCGATCCGTACTTCTTCGCGCTGCACTGGAACGGTCCTGGTTTCGTATTCCGAGGTGACGTATTTGCGCAGGCGTGCCCCGCCCGCGGCCGGCTGTTCGGCGCCGCCCCCTGCCGGGCGCGGCTGGGGCCGGGTTGTGGTGTCTTCAGTGGTGGGCGCGGTGGCGTCGTATCCGGGGTGCCGGTGGCGGCAGGGGGAGTACTGCGGTCTGTTGCGGTGGTGTCTTGTGTGGCGGGGGCCAAGGTCTCGTCGGTGGTGGCGTTGTACCCGGTGGTGGTCGGTGTCCCGGTGCGTTGCGTTCCGGGGTCGGGGGTGGAATCTGCCGCATCTGCCGTCGCCTCGGTGTAAGTGCGTCCGGTGTCGAGCTGATAGTGCTGGTAGAGCCGGCCTTCCTCGGCAGGCTCCAGTGGCCGATCGGCGTCGATCCTCGGCGCGTCCTTGACCTGGTTTTTGCTGTAGGGGACCACGATGTCATTTCCCTCTGTTCGGGCTCCTTCCAGGGGTACGAAGGATTCGGACATTCCGAATAGGCCCGTCCTGGCGGTTACCCAGCTCGGCTGTCCGTCATTGTTGTCCACGAAGGCCTGGCCGATGGAGCCGATCTATTCTCCGTCCTCTGAAAGAACATTTGCGCCTTGGTTGAGCAGGGGCAGCAATGGGCCGGTGGACCTTATGCCCTGCTTCTGCGGCCGGCAACGGCGCCATAGATCAAGAGCACAATAACGGCCCCGAGGATGGAGAGGAGCCAGGTCCGCAAATCGAAGAAGTCAGCGAGGCCTCCGCCGAAGATCAACGAACCTATCCAGCCTCCGAGGATGGCGCCCACGACGCCAATTACGAGTGTGATCACCCAGCCGCCTCCCTGCCGGCCGGGAAGGACCGCCTTGGCGATAGCTCCTGCGATAAGGCCGAGAATGAGGAATGCAAGAATTCCCATGACTGTCCGTCCTTTCGGTTGCCGGTCGTGGAATGCGGCCGATATCAAGATCTAATCAGCATGCTTAGTAGCACGCAATACCTCGTGGGCGGTGGCGCGTCAGTGCTCAATATCCGCCGCTAGTGGCCTCACAGATCAGACTGGATCGTTGGGACTCCGCCGGGGCGACCCTTTCATGCCAGACGGTCCCGCGCGGTGGCGGACAAGGCCAAACCGTAGCTGAGCGTCGATCGGCTGGCGGATCGTATTCAGCTCGTGTCGACGGCCTGAAGTCTGGCGTGGGGGGCTGATTGGGCAACCAACCTGAATTGGGGACATCGGCGCCGCTGTTGGCTTGCTCCTCGCCGTCGGAGGCGGATGCATTTGCCCTGTTGGAGAATAAATCCAGTGTCTATCCTGTGTGTAAAGACCGCTGTGACAGACGGTCCACAGGCCGCCGGCACGTCCCGGGAAGTCCTCCCGCTCCGGGGGCCCGTCTCAATGAGGAGGCGTCGATGTCCAGTCCCGATGTGCCAACGCGCGGGCCGGCCAGACCCGGTCCATATGTCGTCACCGGAATCCTGTTGGCCATCGCCATTGTGATTCCGTTGTATGTGCCCGCGTATTCTGTCGGTGAGCCGCGTTTGGCCGGTATGCCGTTCTTCTACTGGTACCAGATGATGTGGATTCCGATCACCTCGGCCCTGGTGGGGATCTCCTACTGGCTGGTCGGCAAGGAGGATCGCCGCCGGCGCGAATCCGTGCGCGGCGTGACCGGTGATGAGGAGGAGCGATGAGCGGGGCAGCCGTGCCGCTGGCCGCTCCGGACCGGCCCATTAGCTGGGTTCCACTGACCATTGTGATCATTCTCTTCGTCCTGGTGGCGGTCTTGGGGTTCGTGGCTGCGCGGTGGCGGCGGGGAGAGGGGACAGGGCTGCACAGCCTTGACGAGTGGGGCCTTGGGGGCCGCGGGTTTGGAACCTGGGTGACCTGGTTCCTGCTCGGCGGCGACCTGTATACTGCCTACACTTTCGTGGCCGTTCCGGCTGCAATGTGGGCCACTGGCGCCGTCAGCGGATTCTTCGCGGTGCCGTACACAATCGTTCTGTACCCGATCGTGTTCCTTTTGATGAGCCGGTTGTGGTCCGTCTCGCACCGGCATGGGTTTGTCACGCCGGCCGACTTCGTCGGCGGCCGCTATGGCAGCAGGGCGCTGACCCTTGCCGTCGCCGTCACCGGCATCGTCGCGACGATGCCCTACATTGCGCTTCAGCTAGTCGGAATCAAGGCCGTGCTCACGGTGCTGGGCCTGGGCAGTGCGGAGAACGTACTGCTGACCGACCTGCCGCTGATCATCGCGTTCGTGGTCCTGGCCGCGTATACGTACACCTCGGGCCTGCGGGCTCCGGCCCTGATCGCCGTTGTGAAGGATCTGCTGATCTATCTGGCGGTGATCGTCGCGGTAATTTACCTGCCGATCAAGTTCGGCGGCTGGGGTCCCATCTTCGACTCTGCCGAGGCGAAACTCGCTGCGGTCAACCCTGCCACCGGTAAACCCACTGGAGTCTTCATTCCGGGCGCGAACAGTTACTCGGCCTACTGGACGCTGGCTCTGGGCTCGGCCTTGGCGCTTTTCATGTACCCGCACTCGATCACGGGCGTCCTGGCGACCAAGAGCAGGAATACGATCCGGAAGAATGCCGCGGTGCTGCCGCTGTACTCGTTGATGCTGGGGTTCTTGGCTCTGCTGGGCTACGTGGCCATCTTCGCCGGAACCAATCCCGTTGACGTGAACGGCGCTGTCAACCCGCAGTTGGTGGTCCCGCAGCTGTTCCTGGATCAATTCCCGGCCTGGTTTGCCGGAATCGCCCTGGCCGCCATCGCCATCGGGGCTCTGGTCCCGGCCGCGATCATGTCGATAGCCGCGGCGAACCTGTTCACCCGCAACATTTACCGCGATCTGATTAAGCCCGACGCCACTCCCCGGCAGGAAGCAAAGGTGTCCAAGATTGCGTCGCTTGTGGTGAAATTCGGTGCATTGATTTTCGTCATTGCCATGGACCAGTCGGCAGCAATTAACATGCAGCTCCTCGGCGGCATCTGGATCCTGCAGACCTTCCCGACGATCGTGGCCGGGCTCTACACCCGCTGGTTCCACCGATGGGCGCTTTTCGGCGGCTGGGCAGCCGGAATCATCTATGGCACCATCGCGGCGTACAACGTGGTCAACCCGGTCACGAAGGCCTACTTCGGGGGCTCGATCGCGGCCATCCCCGGAACCGACATACAGGTCTACATCGCCGTTGTGGCGTTTGCGATAAACCTTGTGGTTGCCACCGGCCTATCTCTGCTCTTCCACGCAATGAAGCTCCCTGGTGGGAATGACATCACCCGCAGCTCGGACTACGGCGCCGACGAGAACGATCCAAAGATCGCCCAGATCGAGCGCGAGCAGCCGCTCGCTGAACCCGGCGCCCCCACGTTCTAGGTCACTGGGGACCCGAGACCGCACAGGAGCCCGAGGGACGAAAGGTATATGACCATGAACGCCGGACAGCACGGCAAGGGCACAACCGGGGAGAGTTCCTTGGCCGCGTACCTGCACAGTCACTTGATAGCCGCGGCGGCGGGGGAGCGACTCTTCGAACAGGCGGCCAAGACGTGGAAGGACTCGCCACGCGGCAGTACCATCGCGCGGCTCGCGACGGAAATCAGTGCCGACAAGGCAACCCTGGAGGGCATCACCGAGGGGCTCGGTCTAGGCATCCCGGCCTACAAAAAGCCCTTCGCCTGGACAGGGGCGCACCTCGCGTCCCTAGGCCCGCTCAATCCGCTCCACGCCAGGATCGGCGCAGCCGAACAATTGGAACTCGAAGCGCTGATCAGTGCCGTCACGGGCAAGTCGCTGCTCTGGAGGACCTTGGGTCTCCTGTCCCGCACGGACCCGCACGTTGGACAGGAGCAGGTGGCGAGTCTGCTGGACCGGGCAACGGCACAGCTCCGCGAACTCGAGGGTCTCCTCTTGGAAACCGCGGCGGAACGGTTCACCGACGCCGGTCAGTGAGACCCGGACGTTCGTCGACGATCCTTCGACCTGCGGACCACAGCGCTGCAACGTTAGCAACGTGGCGGGGCACCCCTACCCGAGTTCCATCGCAGTGAGTCCGTTGGGGTCATCCTTCCGGACGCCGCCGTGTGGTCCCTTTCGATGGCCTCAGCGTGCTGCGATGAGGGCCTGGGGTGCGGCTTGTTTCATCCGGGTTTGCAGCCAGCGCAGCTGGGTGGCCGTTTCGGCGTCGCATTTCTCCACGACGGCGAGTAACTCTATATCGCGCAGCGCGGACCCGGCCTGTTTGACCATCGTCCAGGTGACGTCGACGAGGCTGGCCAGCAGGTAGAGGTCCTGCAGGTCGCGCAGGAGACCGACGGGACCGTTCCGGGTTGTGGCCAGGCCCTGGGCGTGGAGCCGTTCGGGCTCGTTGTCGGAGCTGTTTTCGCCGTAGCGCTGCACGACGGGCCCGAGGAGTTCCCCGTGCCGGTCGCACTGGGCTGCCAGGGTGCGGCAGAGGAAGTGAACATCTGGCTCGGCCCCGTGGCCCTCGGCCACTTGGCGGAAGGAATCGGCGAGCGTGTTCTCGGCCTGACGGAGCATGCCCAGGTAGATGTTCAGGTTCACGGCCGGCCACCCTCCGTGGTGTTTCTGAGCGCGTCGGGGAACTGGGGTGCAGGTTCGATGTCCGTTGTTTCCGTGGCTTGGGCCCCGTCGCCGCCGGCCGTGGCCGGGACCGGCGCGGTGCCAGGCGCCGCGGCGGGCCGGGACGCTGTGGTGGTCGGGGCCGGCGCCGGTCCGGTGGCATCGCCGATCTTCTCCACGGTCACCGCCGCGTTTTTGAACATCGGCTGCTTGGATACGGGGTCCCATTCGGTCAGGGTCAGTTCATTCGCGGCCGTCGGGTGGGTCCCGGGGCGGCCGCCGGTGTCCCAGTAGCCGTAGTGGAACGGGGCGAACACGGTGCCGGGCGCGATGCCGCTGACTCGTGCGGGGACCTCGATCCGGCCCCGGCGGGAGGTGACCCGGACCAGGTCGCCTTCGGAAATGCCGAGCCGGTCCGCGTCCTCCCGGGCCAGTTCTACCCAGGCCCGCGGTGCCGCGTCGGCCAGGGGCCGGGAGCGGCCCGTTTTGGTGCGAGTGTGGAAATGGTACGCGGTGCGCCCGGTCGTATACCGGAGCGGGTAGTCTGCGTCGGGTTCCTCGTGCGGCGGGTGGAACGGGGCGGTCTTGAACAGGGCCCGCCCACCGGCGCCCTGGGCGCGGAAGGCCTGGGCTCCCACCGTTGCGCCGGTGAGCAAGTCATGGCCGTAACTTTCGCAATAGTCGGGGTCTGTGGGGAAAACGCCGTCTCCGTACAGGCGGTCCGTTCCGTCGGGGTGGTCCTCGTTGCAGGGCCAGGGGATGCCGCTGCCGCCGCGCAGCCTGTCGTAAGTGATTCCGGTGTAGTCGCACGGGCGTCCGCGGGAGCAGTTTTTCCACGCCTCGAACGCGTCCTCTGGCCCGGCCCAGTCCAGCAGCGGCCCGCCATTTAACGTCGTGAAATCCATCCTGCGCGCGTAGTCGAGGAAAATGTCCAGGTCGCTGCGCGCCCCATCTGGAGGCTCAACCGCCTTGTCGGAGATGTGCACAATGCGGTTGACGTTGGTGAACGTCCCGGTCTTCTCGCCCCACCCGGCTGCCGGAAGCACCACGTCCGCGTACTGTGCTGTTTCGGTGAGGTAGAGGTCCTGGACGACGAGGAAGAGATCGGGTTTGGCGAGGATGTTCCGGATCCGGGGCAGTTCGGGCATGGACACTGCCGGGTTCGTCGCCGAGACCCACAGAAAGTCGATCGAGCCCTGTTCGGCATAGCGGAAGATCTGCATGGCATGCGTCGGCGGCGCCCAGTGCGGGATGGTCATCGGATCCACGTTCCAGAGCCGGGCCAGTTCCTGGATGTGATCGGGACTTTCCCAATTGCGGAATCCAGGCAGGTCCCCGTCCGCGCCGCATTCCCTATTGTTCTGAGCCGTGGGCTGGCCGTTCATCTGGAGGACCCCGCACCCTGGGCGGCCGAGCATCCCGCGCAGCAGGTGCAGGTTGTTGACCTGGCACGACGCCGCCGTCGCCTGCGAGGACTGGTAGAAGCCCTGCAGCACCGTGGAGACAATCCGATCGGACGTGCCGAAGATCCTGGCTGCGTCCCTGATGTCCGACGCCGGGACACCGCAGACGGCGGCAGCCGCCTCGGCCGTCCACGGCTCGACCACCTTCCGGAGAGCGTCCTGGCCCAAGGTGTGGTCGCGGACATAGCCGGCATCATCCCAGCCCTGGGCCAGCACCTCACGGACCAGGGCGTGCATGAGCGCAAGGTTCGTGCCGGGCCGGATGGCCAGATGGACATCGGCGTGGCGGGCGACCTCCGTGTCGCGCGGATCCACGCAGACGATCCGGGGCCGGTCCGTGCCCGCGATCCGGTCCAGGACTCTGGACCAAAGCACCGTTTGTGTCTCGGCCATGTTGTGGCCATAGAGAAAGAGCGCGTCGCAGCTGTCGATATCGGTATAGGATCCGGGCTGGCCGTCGGCGCCGAACGACTCCTTCATGGCCGCCGCCGCGGTAGCAGTGCACAGCCGGGTGTTTCCGTCCATGTGCGGGGTGCCGATGCCGGCCTTCCCGATCACGGCCAGCGCGTAGTACTCCTCCAGGAACAGCTGCCCGCTGGTGTAGAAGCCATGGCTGAGCGGACCTCGCTCCGCCAGCAGGTCCCTGCTCCGGTCCACAATCCGACGCATCGCCGTGTCCCAGTCGCATTCGACCAGTTGCCCATTCTCGCGGACCAGCGGACTCGTCAGGCGGTCCTTGTGCGACACACCCTGGCGGCTGGCAAAGAGCCCCTTCGGTCCCAGCCTGCCATGGTTGACCAGATCCTGCGCCCGGCCGCGGATCCCGACCATCGCGCCGTCCTTGACGGCGATGTCGCAGGCACATCCGTTGCTGCAGAGGACGCAGGCGGACTGCACCCACCGGTCAACATCGTCCTCAGCGATGCCGTCGTCCAGGACCTGGTCCACCCGGACCGGCCATAAACTGTCCCGCGAGTACGGGGTCCGGGTTCCCCAAATATTGGCTATCCGGTCGACCATGTCACTCCTCCTCTACCTTCAGGCGGGAACATTGTTGGTTCGCGTCCGGGCGCGGAAGCCGCGGACCGTCCTCTGTGCCCTGCCGGTCGCGACAGGAAATGCCTCAGCTCCGGCCCGTCCCCTTGGCCGGATCCTCACCAGCCTCGGACGGTTCCAGAATTATCAGCATGCTTGCAAATAGTCCAGAGTCGCCCTGCGGGGGAAGGCTGAACGACCAGCACCTATTCTCCCGAAAATGCCGGCCAACCCGGATCCTCCGCAGGAAGGGGAAAACGCGGAGCATCCGGACACTCGCGGGGAACGGGTCGTCACGACGAATAGAGGCCCGCCGGGTCAGCCCCGCGGCGCCGTAATATCGGGATAGAACGATCCTCCCCGGGCACACGGAAGAAACAGCGGCCGCTGTGTTTGGGTCCCCCGGGGTGTCAGGGAGTGGGGCTGCCCCCGTTGACGTTAAGGGTCTCACCCACGACGAAACTGGATTCCGCGGAAGCCAGGAACACATAGGCCGGTGCCAGTTCCGCGGGCTGGCCCGCGCGGCCCAGCGGGGTGTCCTTGCCGAACTCGGGCAAGGCCTCCTTCGGCTGGCCGCTGCTGACCTGCAGCGGTGTCCAGATCGGCCCGGGTGCCACGGCGTTGACCCGGATGCCCTTGGGCGCCAACTGCTGGGCGAGCCCCTTCGTGAAGTTGTTGATGCTGGCTTTGGTAGTGGCGTAGTCCAGGAGCGTCGGCGAGGGGTCGTAGGCCTGGATGGATGTGGTGTTGATGATGGTCGATCCCGGCGGCAAATGCGGGACCGCCGCCTTGGTGAGCCAGAACATGGCGTACACGTTGGTCTTGATGGTGTGGTCGAACTGCTCGTCGCTGATATCGCCGATGTCTTCCCGGGCGATCTGCTTGCCTGCATTGTTCACCACGATGTCAATGCCGCCGAGTTCACGCAGCGCTGTCTCCACCAGGGACCGGCACATGGCTGCGTCCTTCAGGTCCCCCGGTACCCGGACCGCCTTGCGGCCGGCGTTTTCGATCAGCCCGGCAATCCGGGCGGCGTCCTCTTCCTCCTCGGGCAAGTACGACAGCACGACGTCGGCGCCCTCGCGGGCGAAGGCGATGGCCGTTGCTCCGCCGATGCCCGAGTCCGCTCCGGTGACGATCGCTTTTCGGCCTTCGAGGCGCCCCGTGCCGCGGTAGCTCTCTTCTCCGAGGTCGGCTTTGGGGACGAGTTCGGCGTCCAGTCCGGGCTCGGGCTGGTGCTGTTTGGGAGGTTCGATGTGATCGTAGGCTGTGACAGGGTTTCGGAAGGTGTACTGGTCCGTCATGATGCTCCTCTACCTGGTGATGCGGGGGTCAAAGCTGTGCGGCTACGGTGTTCGGGCGTGTAAAAGGTGTGGTGGGCAGCGCCCGCGGCGTTGAGCGCATCTAGCGTCTTTGGATCCGGCGCAGCTGCCGGGCTCCGGGGCGAAACGCTGAACGGGGGGAGCGGGCCCGGCGCTGCGCAGGGCGGTCCGGAAAGGCTACTGGGGATCCTCACGATCAGCATCAGGCGCGTCGATTTCGCCATCGATTTCGCGGGCGCTGCAGCCGGAGAGTGAGCCCTTGGCCGGCTCATCCTCCTCGCGGCGGTCCCTGTCTGCATCTGGATTCTCAGTCATGAGGCCCAACCTAGCGTCGAGGGGCCGGCCTGTCGAACAGAAAGCAGGGCAGACCAGGTGCTGGTAAGGCAGGTCGTTCGGTCCGTTGAGGGCGTGGCTCGGCCTATGCTGAGGTCGCGCGTGGGCGACATGGCCTTCCGCAGCCGCCATTTCAATCCGAGGCGGCGAACTCTCCCGGGCATTGTTATCCCGGGCGGGCTAATGACCGCCGGTCGATCATTTCCAGCTATGTGTGCCGGCTACGTCGATGTGGCGGCATCCGGGCGCGTGCCTCGGGACGTCGATGGAACATGGTCAGGCCGTCGCGGGGTAGCTGGCCAGGATGTAGTCTGTTGCGGCCTGTCCTGTAATCCGTCGATGGCTGTTGCGCAGATCGATGCCGCGGCGTTGCATGGCTGACCGGAAGGTAATGTCCTCCACGGGGGTGATGTTGTGGAGCCGGCACCAGCTTGTGTACAGGCCGTAAAGACAATCCGGCCCCAACGGCCGGTGCGTTTCATCCGGGACGGTGGCTTCAAGGAGGAATCGTTCGAAGTGCGAGGTGGCCATCAGGGGGCTCTTCTCCGCGGGTGCATCCTTATGCCACCGTTCGGCTACAGCGGCTCTCTTTGCCGCCGTGCACCCGGCGGCAAAGGGTCCCCAACCCCGAAGGGTTGACTAGGACTGTTCCGAATTTACAAAGTTCCGGCGGCCCTGTCCAGAGCACGGGCAGTCCCCTCTGACGAAAAATCTGCACAACGGCTTGGTGACACGCGGTACGAATTTTAGGCGAGTGGTCAGCGACCTATTGGCCGCTGTCGCCCATGGGGGAGTGGCTCGGCCAGGCAGCACGGGCAAAACACTGGGATGCGGCAGGATCAATACGTTAGGAATCGCCTCGCGGGGTCGTTCGTTCCTCCTTCGTGCCGGTGTCGAAAGGGGGGCCAGCGGCCGGCGGCTCGCCTGCCGCGAGACGGTCAGACTCTCGAGCCCCGACAACGGATTGTGCTCCACCGGATCCGGCTTCGGCAGGTGAAGGTCCGGGCGGGATGGCCCCGGTTGCCGCTGGGGGGCCGGTGACGGTCCGCTGTCCCTCGGTCATGGCGGGGTCGCTAAAGACCTGCTCGACGGGCGCCTGGCCTGTCTTGGCCCGTTCCGGATGCGAGTGATCGCCTTCCGCCTGGGTGCCCGCCTCCGCGACATCGACCGCCTCTCCGACATCTGCACCGCTGCGGGAGTCATCGGCCTGGGCGTCGGCACCCGACGATACGGGCCGGTCCTGCGATGCAGGTTCGTGGCCGCTTTGCGGATTCTCGGTCGCCGGCATTTCGCTGCTCGTACCTGTTGCGGCCTCGCGAAGGGGACCCACAGTACCGTCCGCACCGTAGTCACCCTCGGCGTACTGACCGATTTCCGACCCGGCCGAACGTCCCGGAACTGCACCAGCGTCGCCATAGTCGGCCCGTACGTAGCGTCCGGATTCTTTGGCCTTCTCTCCCAATGGTTCGGGCAGGCCACCCTCCCTGCCGGCCGCACCATAATCACCTTCGATGTATTGACCTTCCTCGTCCTCCGCGCGGCGGCCTCGCTGCACGCCGGCCTTGCCATAACTGCCTTCGACGTACCGGCCCCGTAGCTCCCGTTCTTCTGGTTTCTTCCCCGTGGGCGCCTGGCCCGCGGGTGATTCAGAGTCGCTGCGGTCTGTCATGATCCTGCCCTCCCGAGACGAATACATGCGTCTACTCCGGCGCAATTCAAGTCTAGCCAGAGCCACTGCACCCCAACAGGTAGTCATCATCTGACCATCCGGCGGAGGCAAACTCGCTGTGAGGCACCGTTTTGAGGGCTGCTTGTCGAAGGAGCGGAAGACTTGCCGCTTGGCGCCATCCGGCCGCTCCTATGCAACGGCTGTCATTGTGGCTTCTCTTTTAGGGCTTTGCGTCGGAGTGTTCCGGGGATAAGGACCATCAGGAGCAGTAGCACAGCCAGCAGGCCAATGGCGGCTATTACGCCGGCCGTCCGGCCCGCAGTGACATCGAAGACGAGGGATGTGGTGCCCAGGCTCAGCAGCATGACGCCGGCCAATGACACCTTCACGATGGTATCGGCGCTGGCCACGAGAGTGGCTTTCAGTCCTTGCCGGAAAAGCCGGCGGTGCAAACTCACCGGCAACAGGATCGATGCCGTGGTGAGGGCGGCCACGATGACGTTGATGAGATACAGCCCGATCTGGTAGCCGTCCAGTGACGCGAAACGTGCCTGGAACGGCAGCGTCAGGAGGAAACCGGCGAGGATCTGGACCCCTGTCTGAAGTACCCGCATTTCCTGCAGCAAATCCACCCAATTGCGGTCCATCCGCTCAGTGAGCGATTCGTCCCTGCCGTCATCCTGCGGCGCCACCGGGTCTGTCATAACTCCTCCTCGCGAGACTGAAATTCCCTGTCCAGCGGCCGCGGTGTGCGCCGTCGGCTTGGCCCCCTTCCGTCTCGATCACGCGGGGCTTTCGGGCTCCGGACGACCAGGACCGCAACGATTTCCTCGGCGCTGCACCCGCCTGCGGCCGCTGGCTCCCGGATGAAGGCTCGGGTATGAGGTCGTTGCTGCCGTCATCCTGCCGCAGCCCCGGGGAAGGAGCTTTGGACGCCCGGCTCGAAGCTGGCACTCGAACATGGATCCATGGCTGGCGTTGCATCGTCGACTGCCGGCTCCGTCGCCATGCCCAACGCGGCGCGGATGCGCCTGGCAGCTTCCCGATACCCGTCACCAAGACCCGCTGTCCTGGCAGCGTGGATCGAGCCGATGCCGTCAAACTGATGTTCGATCCGTTCGCCCCGTTCCGCGAAATCAGATGCCACGGCTTCCAATTTCTCGAGCCGTGCACCCTGCTCCCGCACCACGGAGAGGAGAAAGGACCGGTCCCTGGCGTTGCTTTCCACGGTCCCGTCCGCGGCGAGCCGCGCTTCGATGCCGGGCAGTTCGTCAGAGGCGCTCATCGGGCCCTCCTCCATGAAGGTCTCGCCAACAGAGTAGCCCCCATGGACAGCAAAGACACCAGTGCTCAAGGTCCTGCCTGGGCCTCGGAACCGGCCAATGCCGGGAACCGGCGCTAAGAGCCGAGAATGACAGGCCGGCGGTCATTCCTGTCCGGATTCGCCCAGGACCGGGCTGTACGGGGTGAATCCTTCCCGGAGCCGGACGGAGTCCGTGCCGATGATGTCGATGTCGGCCCAGAGCACCAGGAACGAGCCGCGATGCCGCCACCGGAGCAGGTGGGCCACGGGCCAAGGCCGGGCGAGACCGGTTCGTTCGTAGCCCAGGAACGAGGAGGCGCTGTGCGGGCTGACGACCAGGCCCAATAAGCTGGCGCCGGCGAGCAATTGGCCCGGTGGTCCGTCGATAGTGAACCGGGCATCAGCCACCCGCCCCAGGCGGAGTCCGCCGGGGTCGTGCACGGGTGTGCCGAGGAGATCACCGAGGATCATGGCGGCCTCCGGGGATGCGGGCAATGATCTTGTCGCGGATCCAGCGTTCGACCCAGTCCGCGTCCAGGGGCTCGCCGCGGACGCCCAGCCGGATGACGACCCCGACGTCGGCGACGTCACGCCAGGGGATGCGGATGAGCCGTGATGACGGGGGCCGGCCGCCGAAAATCCGCGTTCCAAGGACGGGGCCGGTGAGCAGCGCGGTGAGTGTCGGGGCCGGGGTTCCGGCCGGTATGGGTGTGTCCGGGGGAGGGGCGCTGATTTCGATGTCATCGACCGTGGTGACGGGGACGCCGTCGACATCGAGTACCTGCCGGTCCAGCAGGTGAAGTTGCGCGTCGAGGGTCCGCCCGGCGGCCCGGACGTATCTGGGCAGGGGTGCGGTGGTCATGATCCGGCTCCCGTGACGATCATCAGTGGTATGGCGGCGAGGGACGCGGCGAGGATGATGACCAGATAGATCATGGCCAGCACATTCACCGTGCGGGCGTTGACGTGTTTACCCATGTACTGGGGGTCGTTGGCCACGATCAGGATGGGCAGGTAGGTCAGCGGCAGCGCGATGGCCGAGAACACGACCGAGTACTCCGTGACCAGGACGGGATCGACCCCGGTGGCCAGGACCGCCGCGCCGATCAGGAGACAGATGATCATGGACAAATGGAAGCGGGCGGCCTGGGCCGGGCGGCGGAACTTGCCCCAGGACCACCCAAAGAACTGCGCCAGGGTATACCCGCTGGACAAGGTGGTCTCCAGGGCCGCTCCGAAGGTCGCCGCGACGATCCCGACGAGGGCGAAGGCGAGACCGACTTTCCCGGCTGCCTCGGCGACGGGCAGGATGACCTGGGACAGTGAGGTGACGGCGATCCCGGCCGGGAGCAGAACCACCGCGGCGCAGGCGGCAATGGACACCGAGAGCAGGCCGCCGAGCGGGAACCCGACGAGTACGTTGATTCTGGACTGGGCCAGGTCTTTGATGGTCCAGCCTTCCTCCAAGGCCCCGGAGGAGAAGAAGAACACCTCATAGGGCGTCATGGCCGCCCCGAACAGTGCCACCGCGTAATACCAGTACGAGGCGGCTGTTTCCTGCTCCGGAACGGACGGGGCCAGGACCTGGGCGCCAAGGGCACCCCAGTCCGGCTTCAGCAGAAACAGTGCCACGGCGAAAACAATGAGCGTCAGGCCCAGCAGCCCGGTGACGTTTTCCATGATGGAAAACCTCACCCGCCAGATGACCAGCCATACCGCAACCACGGCCACGGGAACCCACAGCAGGTACTGAACGCTGCTGGCCAGCTGCAGCGCCAGGGCGATGCCTCCGATTTCCGCCGTGACCGTCATCAGGTTGATCAGGAACGACGCTGACAGGTTGGCCAGACCGGCCCGGGGCCCCAACCGTTCCCGGATCACTTCGAACGTCGCCCGGCCCGACGCGGCGGCTACCCGCCCGGACATGTTCGCGAACACACAGATACCGACCACGCCCACGACGACGACCCAGACCAACGAGAGCCCAAACCGTGAGCCGACGACGGAGTTCGTGACCAGATCGCCGATGTCCACGAACCCGCCGATCGCGGTCAGGACCCCCAGGGCCACCCCGAGCAGGCGCTTCATTGTCCCCCCAGCTGATTCTTGAGTGTGGCCATCCTGCCGGCGGCGTTCTCCAGCAGCTTGTCGCCGTCCTGGAGTGTGGGGCTGCCGTCGGTGCTGGCAATGGCGTCCTGCGCCGTGGTCACCCCTGCGATGCTTTCATCCAGGACGGTCAGGGCCTCCCGGCGCGTCTCACGGTCGTCCTGGACGGTGGGGGAGAGCTGGAGGACGGTGGTCCGGGTGGTTTCGAGGTCTTTCAGGACGTCGTCGAGCGTCGTGGACGTTGCCGCCATGGTCAGCTTGCCCCCGGCGTCGAGCGCCAGCGCGAGCCGGGCGGTGGCAACCGCGGAGGAACTGTCCTTCAGCGCTGTGGACACACTGTCCCGCGTGCCGCCAGACGCGCCGCTGCAGCCGCTGAGGAGTGCCGACCCCGCAATCCAGAGGCAGAGCCCGCTCCGTGGCCAGATCGCCATTTCACCTCCGCCTCAAGGGAGTCCAAGCCCGCAACGGTGCAAGACCGCGGCAGGACCGCGCCATTGAGCTAGGTATAGCACTCCCGGCCTGAGAAAAGCTGAGGCACAACCCGGAACGGCGTAGCTCACGCACAACTGAGACCAGGACGTGCCGTCCCACATCTGCCGCGGAGAACCGCACCCTCAGCCGCAGTGGCACCCCTGCGATTTCCCCACTCCGGCGTGGCGCAGCCACGACTGCCGGCCGATCCCGTCATCGCGAGCCCCGCACTGAACCAGCCGTGGCTGATCCGGAGCCGACACCCAGACGGTTCTAGCTGGCATGAAAACAGGATCTGCCAGGACGGGTCGGCACGCCCGCAGCCGAGGCAAGTATCTTTATCCGAGTCCTCGTGGCGCCTAAAATTGACGGTATCGCCGCAGGCGTAGTGTCTGCGTCCAGCCACGGAGGTCCGTCATGGGATTGGGAGACAAGATCGATAACACCGCCGAGAAGCTCGCCGGCAAGGGTAAGGAAGCGGCCGGGAAAGCCACCGACGACCGGTCTCTGGAAGCCGAAGGCAAGAGCGACCAGGCGAAGGCCGACCTCAAACAGGCCGGCGAGAAAGTCAAAGACGCATTCAAGAAGGATTGACACGCGGATCAGTCGGAGCCGGTAACGGTAACAGGGGACGGCCGCAGTGCGGCCGTCCCTTACTGCGCTGTCATGACCCAGCCGAAGGATCCAATGAGGTTAAAGCTGCCCGTTCCCATGCGTCAACCTTTGCAGCGAGGGCGGACCGGCTGAGGCCGTACCCGGAATCAAGAACCGCCAGTGTTGGACCAGCCGGCACCGGTTTTGAGCGGTGTGGTTTCCGGACCCGGTCGGCGGTAGGTGGCATTGGCCGGTATGAGGATGCCTGGCGTATGGCGTGCGCGGCCCGGGGAATCATCGGCGTTGGACGAGCGGATCACCGGACCCACGCCTTGTCCCGACAAGGCAACCCGGGCCCATCGAGGGCGGCGGCGATAACTAGTCCTTGTCGAGTTCGTTGAGGAGGGACTTCGCTGCCTTGGCGATGTCGTCGTGGTTGTTCTGGGCGGCCCGGCTCTCGATGGCAAGAATCGCGCAACGGTGCAGCCGCCGGAAATCTCCGAAGGGGAAGCTGTAGCGTCCCTTGGTGTCGTGGGTTTTCTCGGTGTCTTCGCCCAGATGCCAGGTTCCGTATTCCGTGTAGCCGTGCTTGGCGATGAACGCGTTTTCCTTCTCTGTGTCGGGGGCGTGTTCGCTCCAGTCGTCACGGGAATCCCGGGCGATCCTGGCGTCCTTGATCAGCTGCCGGGCGTGGCGCAGTGCCGTGTCATTGATTTTGATGGTCATCGGTGCTTCCCTCCGTAGTAGGGTCCGGGTCGAGACCGGCCAAGGGCTGCGGCAGCCCTAGACGGCAGAGAGGCTCTGAGGAGACGTCGTCTCTTTCCAAAGCTGGCGCGGCCGGCCGTCGGGGTTCCGTGCGTCCGTTGCAGGGCTCCGTACACTCTGGCCCTGTCTCGTCTACCGTTTTTGGTGCTGTCCTTCCTGCCTCAGGTCGGGAGACTGCACCGTCGGCGCCCCCGGCTCTGTTCAGATCCCGGCAGGGGGCTCCACGGTCCCGTCCTGCCGACCGTACGAGGAGTGGCGGCGTCCGGGGTGAATCAGGACCCGGGGATGCTGTGGGTCTGCGGCGTGGAGGGTGGTTCGGGGCGGGTTTTCAGTCGTAGTCGGTGTCCGTGTCATCGTCGGTGAGGCGGCGGAAGTCCTGGGAGAGGTACAGGGCCATCGCTGCCGGGTTGTTGTCCTCCACGGTGACCTTCACCGTGGTGCGGCCCAGGGTGTGCAGGAGGTGCATGCAATGTCGGATGAGTCCTTCGGCCAGGCCTTTGCGGCGGTGGTCCGGGTGTGTGAAAAGTTCATCGATGACTGCTTCGCCGTCGCGTTCGGTAACGATGAGGGCGGCCGTGATTTGACCGTCGGGTCCGAACGCCACGAGGGACGCAGCCTCGGTGGTGCGGCCGCTGCCCTCCTCGGTGGATGGTCCGATCCACACCGGGTCGCCGGCCCGCTGTCCGGGACGGCCGGCGTAGGCGTGCCGGTGCAGATCGGCCAGTTCGAGTAGATCATCGGGTTCCAGGGGCCGGACCCGGATGCGGGCCGGCGCGGTGTTCTGGTGTCCGGTCGCGGCAACCAGGGTGATCGAAGCGTTCATGACGGCGATGCCTTCCCCGGTGCGCGGGCGGCACCGTTGAACACAGTGTCCGGCATCGTCCGCGCGCGCGGAAGACACAGGACCGCAACGATATCCGGCGGAACCGACACCGGCCGGGCCACAGCGGATGAACCGTCCTAAAGCGCCCATGATCACCGCTTCCGGGGACGATCGGACGCCACGGGACGGGACTCCGGCGGGGGCTTCCCGTAGTGGACTCGACCGGTCTCGCGGTCCGACGCGGCCCCTTTCCGTGCCCCCGTTTCTGTCGGAGGCGGCCAGCGGCCGCCTGAACATGGCGGCGGAAACGCGCGGCCATGACGCGCCGTTAGTTAGGAGTAGTATTACTACTATTCCTACTACTTTTGAAGGGTTGGCGCCGTGACGTTGAGTGTGAAGGACCGTGTGTACGCTGCCGCGGAGCAGATCAGCGCCGAGCGCCGGCCCACGGTGTCGACGGTGCGGGCCGCGGCGGGGGTGAGCAACGCCGACGCGACCCGTTATTTGAAGGAGTGGTCGGAGGAGAAGCGGGCCGCGGGCGGGCAGGTCGCCGTGGCGCCGGCGGTGCTGCTGGAGCAGGCCGCACGCCTGGCCGGGGCTTGCTGGGCCGAGGCGACCGTGCTGGCCGATGAGCGCCATGCCGCGGTCGAGAAAGCCTGGTTGCAGGAGAAGAAGGACGTGACCGTGGAGGTCGCCGAACTGGTCGCGGACCTGGACCGGGTGAGCGCCGAGAAGGACGCGGCGGTCGCGGAGCTCACGGCCAGGATCGCCGCGTTGGAGGCCGACGTTGCTGCGGCGGGGGAGCAGTTGGAGCAGGCCCGGGCCGCGGCGCAGGAGGCTGTCAGGGAAGCGTCGGCAGACCGGGCCCGGCTGGCGGCGGCAGAGGCGCGCGCCGACACGCTGCAGACGGCGCATGATGCGCTGCTGGCCCGCATCATGCCCGGGACAGGGCCGGTGGCACAGCAGGCTCCCGGCGGGAACGACTAGGCCCTTCCCGCCGTCCGCATCCTGCCCCCTGACCGGGGACGTCACGGAAGCGATGGCAGCTGGGGTGTCCGGCTCCGTTTTTCCCCGCCAGGGCTGGAAGGACCCGCAAGAGGCTATTGGCGCAAGAGGTTATTGGTCTGTGCGGATCGCGAGGAGTTTGTGGTCCTCCGGGATCTGTGTCGTGAGGGCTTTGCGGGCTTCTTCACAGGTGTTGCCTTCGGCGCTGATGCGTTCGTTGCTGCCGTCAGGGGCCTGGATCGTGCCTGTAATCTCCACCTGAACACCCTATGCGCACCCGTTCCTACACGGCCTCCAGCGCGTCGATCTCGGCGGCGTCCAGCAGCGCTGCTGACTCTGCCCCGGTGGCCCGGGCCAGATCATCCAGGGACTTGAAATGGTCCCGGGCGAGGGTGATGGCCAGCAGCTCCAGATAATCGCCCCCGTTGCGCTGTGCCAGGCCGCCGAGATAGTCGCGCATGCGCACTTCCAGGGCGCCGGGGCCTTCGGATTCTTCCGCGGCGAGCCGCGTCAGTGTCAGGGCCGCGAGGTCCGGGTCGTCGTAGATGAGTCCCATGGACCTACGCTACGCACCCGACGGGTGCGGTCAAGGGCCGGTGCTAGCGCCAGCGGCAGGAGTCCAGCGCGCCCACCAAGGGAGCGGGGCCGTCTTTGAGGCGGTCAACGGGGCGGGATCCGTTACGGTCCCTGGAGGGTGTGACCATCCAGAGGGTGAAGTTGTGCGGGATCTGCAGTTCCATCGCCCGGTCAAAGAGCTTAACGACGGTCGGGTGGAGCTGTCCGCCGGGGAGGAACTGGAATCCGGGGCAGTAGGTGCCGTCGTCGATGATCGCGGACGAGCCGGCGCAGCACCGGTCCGGGGTCTTCCATCAGTTCGGAGAGCCGGCGGTGCACCTGCCCGAGGGCCGGGAGCGTGAATTCTGCCCGGATCGCCGCCCATGTCTGATCGCTGATCGGTTGGGGGTTCCCTGCCGCCGAGGCCCTAATCGCTGATGCCTTCGAGCAGCCACCGGGTCGAGAGCGGGTTGCGGCGCAGCTCAAAGGTCCGCAACGCCGAGCTCGAACTGAGACGGACCTGCACCCTCCAGAACTCGATGCTGACCAGGTCGCCGCTGCCGACGGCAGCCGTGCTCTGCGTGTCCCACCAGGCGTCCCGGTCGAACCAGTGCACCGGCTCGGCCGCGACGGCCCAGATGCGGCCCTCGTGCCGGACGGCGAGCGGCGTGCCGGCCGGGGTGAAGCGGACGTCGACGTCAACGTCCAGGGTTGTTTCATTCGCTACTGCTGTCACGTTCTACGCGTTTTCCCAAGTTCCTGCTCATCATGTCTTCCCGGCGGGTGACCGCCGAACTCCACACCCAGGTCCGGTAGGTCACCGGACCGTCCTTCCACGTCACTTCGGCGGCTTTGGCCGTCCAGGCATAGACCTCGCCGTCGACCAGCTCGGCGCAGTTCGGAAACCGGATCCACGCCTTCACCGGGATCCCGGGGAAGCCGTTCCTGGCGGGGAAGTGCTCGAAATCGAGCTCTTCCACCGTCAGCCCGATCGGGCCGGCCCGCCTCGCATACCGCGCCTGCAACCGGGCCGCCTGTTCCGGGTTCATATCCTCAGTTTAGAACTGACATTCGATAACAAATTTCCAGCCTAGTAATTTTATTCGAATAGATGTGCAGGTTTGAGCATGGGGGAGGGGTCCGACAATCAAACGGTTTGCACCCAGTGGGGACAGCCTGAGCTGTGCGGAGGGCTCCACCTGCCCCCAATGGGCACAACCGGGAAGAGGGTCCTTGCTGCGAGCCGTGAGGAAAGCCTCCGCGCGAATCCAAGGACTCAAGCGCGGAGGCTCCCGGTTCTCCAAGCTGGGGGGACTGGAGAACCTCGGTAATTCTACTGGCCGGCGGCCTGCCGGGAAACGCTGCCTTTCGGGTCACCGCCGGGGAGGGCGGCCCCTGGTCCTTCCGGCCTGCCACCCGGGAACGGTGTCGTCCAGGAGCTTGGCCTTCGCAGGGTCGAGGTCGCCGCGGCGGTGTTTGTACCGCTGGGTGTGGATCCAGACGCCGAGGGTGTGTTCCCGCTCAGAATCGCAGCCCTTGTGGCGGGGCCAATCGTTGCCCTCGTGTCGGAAGTCCTCGAGCTGGGCCAGGCGGTGGTGCCAACGGGCCTCGTCCTCGGCTTCCCTGCGGTTCCCCAGCCACCCGGGCACCCGGGCCAGACCGTCACGGTAGGCCGGGACCAGGGTCCCTTGGGCCGCTTCGCGTCGGCGCCCGGACAGCCAGCGCGCCATCGACCTTTCGCCCCGTTGCCCGGAGCGGTCACGCGGGAGCCGGCCTTCGGCCTTGACCCAGGCGATGAGCTCGTCCATGCGGCCGAGATCCGTGGGGGAGGGGTGCGGAACGGGCGCGGAGCCGGCTGCGGACTGGTGTTCGGCCTCGAGGTGGGGGTCCTGGTGGCGCGCGATGACCAGGTGGTATCCGACCGTGGCGGGCTCGGCGCCGACGAGGGCAGCGATGCGTTGCCGGCTCAGCCCGAGCCGGTACATCAGCACCCATTCCGCGTCAGGAGCGCGCCGCAACCGCCTGTCCATGATGGACATCCTGCCACGACCCCTCCACAAGTCGGGCGGCCACCGCGGATTCCACAGACAGCGCTTTCGGGCGTCCGCTGGCGCGGCCGGCTGTGGGGTCCAGTGCCTCCGTCGCAGGGCTCCGGAGACCCTGGCCCGTATCCACGTCTTCGACGATGCTCCTATAGTCGTCAAATTGCTGTTGATCGTGCTTTTTAGTGGTTGGCTCGCTCAGCTGGTGCGGACGGTGGGAGGCAGGGGTTGGCTGCGTCGTAGGTGGGCGGCCGTTATTGCCAGCCAGGTCCAAGCGAGGACTACGGCTGCTGTGAAGCTAAGAACGATGACGGCTGACGTTGACCCGCTGGCAATGCCGACGAAGGCGGCGAGAAAGAGGATTCCGGTAGCAAGGGAGAATGCTCCGAGCCTCCGGTTTTCGGATGTGTAGAACCGGCGGGCCATAACGCAGCAGGCAGCGATGAAGGCGGCAAAGCCAATCCCTGCGGTAACGAAGTGAAGAAACCCGTGGAGGGACCCGGAGATAGGGGGTCCGGGAGGTGCGCCTTGAGGGAATCCGTTCATGGGATCGGCGGTGAAAATCCCCGCACCCACTAATCCGGCACCGTAGATTCCGACGAGAACCGGCCCCCAGGTGGCTCCTCGTCCGGGGTTGAGTGCGCGACGGAATCCGACGGCGGTCAGGAGGGTTAGGGCGCCGGTGAGGATCAGGTTTGTGGTTTGCATCCAGCCTAGGTCGCCGTTGGCTAGGACGCTGAGGTCGTTATGTGCCGCGTCGAAGCCCGGGCGAAGAAACGCCTGGGCATAGCTGACCAGAAGGTATAGGGGGCCGGCGGTGATGCCACAGGCCAGCAATACCCGCGTGGCAGAGGAGGCGGGCGGGCGTCGTTGGGATCCCTGATGTTCGGTCTGATAGCTGATTTTGGGCATGGTCTATTCCGGTCTGTGGGCGAAATGAATTTGGTGAGAGTGGTCAACGGGTCAGTTGGTGAAGAACCCGCGGAGTTCGGCTGCCATTGCTGCGTCTGAGACTTGGTGTGTTTGGCCCTCGAGGGTGCGGTGAAGGGCCTGGGGGATCGCGGCGGCTGTTGTTGCTTGAGCTGAGGTCATGACCGGGGCGGCTTTTCCACCGACCATGACAAGGGTCGGCACCGTGATTTTGGCGAACCGGCCGGTGGGTGCGGTGAAGTTGTTGGTAACGGCAATTTCATTGGGGAGGGTGTTGGCGGCGTCCTTTTGGCTCTTCCAGATCTTTGGCATGAGGCGCAGCATGAGGGGCACAAATGCAGGGACGCCGATCATCTTGACCAAGAAGTAGGAGACCATCGCGCCGCGCTTGTTTTGGGCGAGCAGTGAGTTCAGGTGCCCGGCGTGGTCGACGGGCGTTCCGTCGACGTTCCCGATTCCCGTGTAGGGGGCCTCGTAGGTGGCGAGCTTGCGCATCGGGATACCCGCCGCTGCTGCTTCGAGGGCGAGGGCCGCACCGGAGGAGATGCCATAGACGTAGGGGTCTCCGCCCGCATGGGTGATGACGGCGGCTAGGTCTTCGATTTCGCGTTCCACGGAGTAGGGCCGTGTATCACCGCTGTCGCCGCGGCCGCGACGGTCGTAGAAGTACACGGTGAAGGAGTCGGCCAGCGTGGTGGCCAGGGCCCGCGCCGGGCCGAAGGACCGGCCGCAGAAGGCGCCGTCAACCAGGACCAGGGAGGGGCCGGAGCCGATGTGTTCGACGGAGATGGGGGTTCCGTCCGCTGAGGTGATCTGGGTGACCTGGCTTTGGGCGGCGCTGGTTTTCATGCTGTGGGCCTTTCGAGGAGGGTGTCGAGTTTGGTGAAGGACAGTATCCATCCGGCGTGGGTCATGTCCCGGATCTCGTCGGTGAACGGGCCTTGATGGAGGGTCATGCGCGTCCGGTCGCCGTGATCGTGGAACTGAAGCCGCAGCACGACGTCGTCCACGGGCCCAGCCTCGGTCAGCGCTGTCAGTTGAATCTCGAGGGATTCCGGTGCCTGAAAGGCGGTGATGCGCCCCCGGATGGGGTGGCTGGCCCCGGTAGCGTTGTCGACCATGGTCAACTCCCACCGGCCCTGCTCCACGAGCTCCACGATGATGCTGTCCACGGGTACGTGAACTCCTTCAGGCCCGAACCATGAGGCGAGGAGTTGGGGTTCGGTCCAGAACCGCCAGACCGTGTCCCTGGGGGCGGCGAAAGAGCGGGAAATGAAAACATCGTGTTCTGTGACTTCCTGCTGGCGCCCCTCAGACATCTCGGCCCTTTCCCGTAGGTGGGGTGTCGCGCTGAAACGAGGCCAGCGCGCCGTCGAGTTTGTCGAAGGACTCACCCCAAAACTTCTTGTACCGCTCCATGTACTCGCTCGCTTCCTTAAGCCGGTCGGGCTCCAGATGACTGAACCGGGCAGTCGCTACCCGGTTCCGGGAGATCAGGCCAGCATTTTCCAATACCTTCAAATGCCTCGAAATCGCCGGTTGGCTGATCCTGAAAGGCGCCGCGAGGTCGGACACCTGCGCGTCACCGTCAGCGAGCCGCTGCAGAATAGCCCGCCGAGTCGGATCGGCCAACGCCGCGAACACTGCACTCAATTCATCAACCATCAAAACCATAACCTTGTCGTTATATAACCTTGTGGTTTTAGAGTAAGTCTGGTTTGAGTAAAGCGTCAAGCCTTGAGTCTCAGCTAACGGCGCCCGGTAACGCATTTGTCCTTGCTGCAGCTGTCGTCGGAGGTGTGCGGCGTGGCATTTCGGCCTGGTCGATGAGCCATTTCCGGTAGGCGCCGGCCAGGGCATCGTTGCGGATATGTCCGCGTTCCAGACGCGAAATGATGGAAACCCATTGACCAAGTTCGCCGGCGACGGTCGTTAAGGTCATGCCGAGGTCTGTCCGCCTGCGGCGGAGGTCGGAGTTGTCGGGTGCGGGCCGGGGATTGGTGATCTGACGGTAGATTTCCCTGGCTGCGTAGCGTTTGAGGCAGCGCATGATTTCGCGTTTGCTCTTTCCCTCTGACGTGCGTTTAGCCACGTACTCCTTGGTCCGTTGGCACGAGCCCATGCGCACCAGAACAACCTGGTGCAAGGCATTATTGGCGCTGCGGTCGCCGCCCCTGCTGAGCCGGTGGCGGGTTGTCTTGCCCGATGAGGCTGGCACCGGGGCGACGCCGACGAGCGAAGCGAACTGGGCCTCGTTCCCCAGACGGTCCGGATTGTCCCCGACGGTGATCAACAACTGGCTGGCCACTTCGGTTCCGACTCCTGGGAGATCACAAAGCATCGGAGCATAGCCGTCCAGGATTTCCTTGAGTGCAGCGTCAGCAGCCGCGATTTCCGTTCCCAGCGCTTGGCATCGGGCTGCCAACGCCTTGAGCGTCAGCAGAGTCACGTACTCGGGGTCAGCCATATGCCCGGAAGGTCTCGTGCGCTGCAGGGCAGGAATCAGCGCTGAGGTGGCCAGCGCCCGGTATTTCGCCCGGATCTTGTCCGGGGCTGAAACGAGGAGCGCCTTGATCTGGTTGATGGCCGCAGTGCGGGCCTTGATGGCTGATGCGCGCCCGGAACGTACGATCCGCAGGCATTCGACGGGGCCGTCTTTGGCCTTAGGGATCGCCTTGGTCCGCCCCTCGAGCACGGACTTGGCGGCCTGGTAGGCATCCAACGGGTCTGACTTCCCTTTGAGGCGACGGGCGGCCCGGTTCGGGCGGTTTACCTCCAGCACGGTGAGCCCTTCACCCCGAAGAGTTCGGGCGAGTTCGGCACCGTAGGAGCCTGTTCCTTCGACCCCGACGGCTACGACTGTGCCGTAGGAAGTGATGAAGTCGATGATTTTCCGGTATCCGGATCCCACGGCCAGGAATTCCCTGTCTGCAAGGGGTTTGCCGTGTTCGTTGATCACGGCTACGTGGTGTGTGTCGGCGTGGGTGTCGATACCCGCGATGACTTTTATTGGTTCGCTTGCCAAGATGGAAATTGCCCCTCAGTCGCGTCGAATGCTGATTGATCGGGCGCGGGCCAGGTGGGCAGACAAAACGGTAATGGGACTGGTCGTATCAGGCTCCTATGAGGTCATGTCCGCCTGGCCCGACACCCCTTTTAACGGACCTTGAGCCGGCGGACAGATCGTCGGGAAGACAGTGCCGCCTGGTACGTCAATTTTTGGCTGGGTCACGCCGGCTCAAGGACTGTTCCAGTATTACCGTTTTTTGGTTGCTGTCCTCCGGATTCTAGGCGTCCGCTCCACCCCGTCTAGCCCCTCCTTCGTCGGGGCCTGCGGTGCAGGAAATGTCCCTCCGGCGCTCCTGCGTCGCTGATTCCCTCCAGGAATTTCCTTCACCTTGCCCTGCGGGTAGACAGGGCTCCGTCGGCCGCCGAGCAAGCGAGCTTGCCAGCAACCAAAAAACAACGGGGGGAGAGGGGAAGCTGGCCGGTCACCTGAGCCGCCCCACCCACCGGAATCCTCTGCAAAAGGAGCAACACCATGAACACCACACCCACCCTCGAAATGCTCGACCCGGCCACCCTGACCGTGGACATCAACGTCCGCAAGGACGCCGCCCTGACCGCTGACTTCATCGCCAGCATCAAGGAACACGGCGTGATGGAACCCGTCATCGCCCACCGCAAGGACGACGGAGGCGTGCATGTCCTGATGGGACAGCGCCGCACCCGCGCCGCCGTCGAAGCCGGACGCACCAGCATCCCGGTCATGATCATCGGATCCCCCGAGGAAGCCGAACGCATCGTGACGCAGGTCGTGGAGAACATCCAGCGCGCCGAACTGACCGAAGCGGACGAAGCCGACGCCTACCACCAGCTGTCCCTGATCGGCGTTTCAGCCGCCGCGATCGCCAAGAAGACCGGGCGCACCAAGACCACCGTGGAAGGGGCACTGAAAGCCAAAGCCTCGAACGCCGGAGCCGCCGCCCTCGGCAAGGGATACACCATCGACGAAGCGCTCATCATGGCCGAATTTGAAGGGAACCAGGACGCGACCGAGGAACTCGAATCCGTGATCGCGGACGAACCCGATCAGCTCCTCCACGTCGCCCAGCTGCTGCGCGACCGCCGCGACCGCGCCGCCGCCCTCGCCGCACTCATCGCCGAGCTCGAGGCCGGCGGCAAGACCGTCGTCGAGGACGCCGGGCACTACGCCAACGAGGAGAACCTGTACGTCTCGGCCGCGAAGCGGGCCGACGGGGAACCGGCCACCGACGAGGACGCCAACGCCTACCTGATCAGCACCGACTACCGGGGCCAGCACAACGCCACGCCCGTCATCACCGGCTGGCAGGAACTGGGCTTCACCCCGAAGTACGAACGCTACGACGGCGGCACGCAGGCCCAGAAAGGCCCGATGACCGAGGAACAGAAAGCCGAACGGAAGTCCCTGATAGCGAACAACCGCGAGATGGAGAGCGCAACGACGGTCAGGCGTGAGTTCGTGAAGGCCCTGCTTTCCCGCAAGACCGCGCCGAAGGGCTGGCAGTACTTCACCGTCCACGCCATCACCCACGATCCGGAAACCGCCAGTGGCTACGACGGCAAGGTTGCCACCGACATGATCGGGGCCAAGACCGGGGAGGACACCGACCGGTGGGGCTGGAACCCGTTGCGGGACCACACCGCCAAAACCACCGCCCGGCCCGAGTTCTCCCTGATCGCCTTGATCTGCGCCGGGTACGAAAAGACCATCCAGAAAGACTCATGGCGGTCCGCCGAGAAGCGGCACTTCCACTACTTGAACCAGCTCACCACCTGGGGATACACGGCAAGCGCCGTGGAGCAGATCATCCTCGACAGGCACACCACCGACACCGAGTAACGGACAGTGAGCCGGGCGGCTGTACCCCAGAGGCAACCGCCCGGCCACTCACCCTGTAGGGGCCGGGAACCTTCCGGACGTCGGGCGGTCCGCCGCTCAGGGGCGAACCACAGCAGCCACTCACCAGCGACGGACCGCCGCACAACGCGACACATGCCCAGAAACCATTTACCCGCGTGGCCAGGAACAACGACGTTCCCCAGCCTCGTGGCAGCAACACCGACAATTCAGCTACGCTGAACCATAGATTTCCTTTGCAGAGGGAAAACCAGGAAGGGCCGACACCGTGTGGTGTCGGCCCTTCCTGCATACTGCAAACAGGCAATGTCTTCGGGTGGACAATGGCGGCGATCCGCAGCCAAAACCCGTAACGGTGGGGGAGTGGTTTAAATGGCAGACGTTTCACGCAAGCATCACACGGTGCCGCAGTTCTATTTGAAAGGCTTTGCCACAGGATCTCGCCAGATAGGCACTGTGCAGCTTCCGGGGACCAAGAGGTTTGTGCAATCCACTAGCAAGGCCTCAGCGCACACCGACTTCTATGCCGTTCCAGGGCACGAGGAAGGACCTGATGCTTTCGAGAAAGGCCTGTCGCGAATGGAAGGGGAGGCGGCACGCGTAATTCACAGGATTACCGAAGAGCACGTATGGCCGCTCTCACCAGAGGACAGGGAGTTGCTTGCAGCCTTTCTGACCGTACAGTTCCTGCGAGGCCCAGAACAGCGCCGGCACATGGAAGAGACGAGCGCTCTCGTTACCCGAATGGAAATTGGGTACGGGGGGAAAGCCAACGTGGCCGCATGGGTCAAGCGGAAACATGGGCTTTCAGTCTCAGAGGAGCAAGCGGCGCGAATCTGGGACGGGGCAACGCAACCTGGGGGACCTCCCATCCGCCTAGCGCCCATCGGTCACATCAATCAGATGCTGCAGCTGACACCCAAGCTTGTCCGCTACTTCCTGTTTCGCCCGTGGATGCTTTATCGATTCTCAGCTCGTTCGCTCCTGACGTGTGATACGCCCGTTAGCCTCATTTCCCACGTGAACAGGCAAATGGGTCATGCTGACGCAATGGAAGAAGGCGTTGGTCTCATGACCGCCTGGGGCATCACTTTCCCACTCACCCGCAAAATTGGTCTACTCCTAGGCAACCCTGAGGAGTTTTTTGGAAACGTGGATGCTGAAGAGGTCGCCACAGGTCGCTTTGATATGACCCAAGCTCCGTCTACTGCAGCGGCCAACCTGTTCAACGACGCCGCCATCGACAACGCCCGTCAATGGATCTTCCATCACCCCGACGATGCACACCTTGTTCCATATGATCTGCCCCACCCCAGGGACAAGGAGATCGAAGTAATGGGAGGGCCTGAAGAGTTCACCGGAGAGCCACTGTTTGTATCAGAGCAGCATGAGTAAAGAACTCGATCATAGTATGACGACGCTCGCCCCGCCATCCGTGCTCAGCCAAATCCTGGAAGGGCTGGCGAGTATGTTTGCCAACGAGCTTTGTCCTCACCGATCTGGCTGAGAATATGCCGCCAGGCCGTCTCCACTTCATCACTCTCTAAGAGTCGGCCCGGTTCACCCCACCCGATCCCTGTGCTCCATTTCCCTAGCTCCAGCGCAACGCAGTCCGAAGGAGCAAGCTTGAGGGTTTCTGGACGAGTCATAACCCAGGGCAGGGTTTCCGCAGACGTCAGTACCAGTTCCGCGCCCACATAGTCACTCAGCGATTCGACAACGCCCGGCAGCGTCTCGTGCTGCAACCTTGCGGGAATGTAGATGCTGCACTCGGTGCCATCTTCGTTCCATACGACGTGCCCGATCTTGGCAACGGTCTTACGCAACTTTCCCTGCTCCGCTACCCAACGGGCATGAAGCACAGTGAAGACCCGGCATGCACTAGAAAACGACTCATCCATGCATCCAACCTAGCCGGGCGACGGCTAGCCGACTTCCTAGCGCCCCTGGTAAATCCCGATTCCCACCCATTCCGAGGAATATCAGGCCCTCAATAGCGGCCTTATTAGCCGGTTTTTCCGGCTTGGGGGGTAATCCAAAGTTCCCGCATATAACGCCGTCGAGGCGTATAACGCAAAAACCGATAGATTGGAGGGGCTGTGGCCCCAAGTGAGACAGAACCCGAGAACGAACAGCTGGAGACGGGTGCAGCCGGGCTGCCGTTACTCCCCGTCGGCAGCCGCAAGTGGTGCCAGGTGGAGCTTTCCGAAGCGATCACGAAAGACCGTTTGACCCCTGCCGAACGCAGCTTGGTCCGTGAGTACTTCTGGACACTCGGCTTCAAGACCATCAAGAAGCAACTCCGCACGGGAGAGTTGGCCCAGGCGTCCGCCGCCATGGGCCGGCCCGTCGAATGGAAGTTCGACGACCAGAGGCTTCTACGTGAATCGGAAGAGTTGCGGGACGAGCTGGCCGCCGAAGTCCTGCTTAGAGCGGACGGGATCTTCTTCGAGAACGTGAAGAACTGGAACCCCGACAAAGGGGCTGCATTGCCCACCTACTTCATAGGTGCGTGCAAGCAAGCATTCAAGGGCGCCTACCTTGCATGGGCAAATGCCCGCGACCGCCGTTGGTTCACCGCCTACGAAACGGCCGCTGCTCCGTGGCTGGACCCTAATTACGCCCGGTCTTTCACGGATCAGGTCGAGATTTCCGAGACAGTCGCCCAGGTCTTTGCTCTGGCCCTGCCCAACCAAAAGCCTGTCCTCGGGCTCCTCTACCAGGGGTATTCGCAGGTGGACGCAGCCAGGGCACTGGGGCTGACGCCAAAGACGGTTGAGCGCCGAATGTATCAACTGCGAAAGAAGGTGCTGCTGGCTGTCGGTGCCGGCAAGATCACTCCCCCTGCGGGCTTTACTTCTGTGCCTTCCCCCGACCAATTCAGCGGGACGGTGATGGTGTGAGTATGAGTAAGCACCGCGACCCATCATGGCTAGGCGTAGTTGATCGTGCCTTGGACGACCAGCAGAGAACAGCAAGGCTCCAGGCACTAATCATCACCGTCGCCTGCTGCGTCTTATTGGTCGCTGCCCCTCTGGCCGCGGTCCTCGCCCTGGTAGGGGGACACACCTTGCTTTCAATGGGCCTCGGCTCGATTCCTCTGGTGGTGTGGGCTGGGAGAAAAGCGCGGAAGCTGTTTCGAAAGAGCCTCCCTAGCTAACCCGCCAGAGCTGTCCAGGCAGAGAGCCCTGGCGGGCAAGGACTGGGGCAGGCGAACGCGACCTGTGCACCGATCCGTGCCACCCGTAGCGCGTGCGGCGGCGCAGCCGGCCTATGCTGCACTCGTGGGCTAGGGCCTGGGCGTGTCCGCAGCCTTAACGGGCGGACTGGAGCAGAATTCGCAGCCTAGAGCAGGGTCACACGGCTCATTCTTTTCATGCCAAGCCTGCCGGCAAGCCGGCCAGTAGTGAGGCCCTTTCTACACTCAAAACGACGGCTTGTGCGCCACGAAGTGCCTGGAGCCATTTCGTGGCGAAAGCCATTGAAGCAGAGACAGCCCGCGGTGAAGCCGAACACAACGACGGTGCGATGTACCCGTCCTGGGGTGAGAATCTGCCCGGAGGCCGGCGGCTCAAGGACGGCTGAATGAACACGGCCAGCTCAGCCCTAACAATCGGTGTAGTACCCATGCCTGGCCGAGAGGTGTGTCCGCACTCGCTTAAAAGCCGTAGAGGTATCGGCGAGCATTGAAGGCGTCCCGGCCGCCCTCAAGCAGCTCCTCCACCATCATTCGTACTGGGGGATGGTCAATAGACCCCAATCCATCTGGCACGATGTTGCCTGCAACTCCCGCTGGACCGTCTTCTGCCGCCAGGGAAACGATCTGGTCGGCATCCCCGAGGACGGGAATATTTGCGTTGTGACTAGAGAAAATTGCTTGACGGCTGCCTTTAGTTTCACGCAACTTGGGCACAATGTCCTCGTAGATGAATCGGTTGTCGAGGTCGTCTTCAGGCTGGTCGATGATCAGCGGTCCGTCACCTCTGTGCATCAGCAGCAGGAGCAGAGCAGTCGCCTTTTGACCGGTCGAAAGATGGTCCAGGCTTCGCCAAGTCGGAGCTGTCTTCAGCCCGACATTGAGCTCCAAGTCTGTGCTTATGGGTAGGTCCACCTCTTCGATGAGCATCAAAGTATCCTCCGAAGCTCCAGCTAGGGTTGCTGCCTGTGCGGGAGAAATGGACGGATATTCCTTTTTGATGGCGTCTGCACCTTGTCTGACCAGTCCCGCAAAAGCTCGGGGGGAGAACAGGTCAGCGTCCGAAATAGCGGCACGTACGAGGTCTAAACGCCCACGTACTTCCTTCTCTAGAATTGCCACAAGGGGTGTCCTGTCCTCCCCGTCGAGCACGCTCGCTTGGACAGTCCCCTTCAGTCTTCGTCCGACCTTCTTCGCTTCCTGTTTGAGCTCGCGAAGCCTTTCCGCGCGGTGGTTCTCCGCGTCGACGAGCAGCCGCTCTCGATCGTTCAGCAGGACTACCAGAGCAGCATCTTCGTCATCTCGCTTCTTCTGCAGTGGTGTGAGCTCATTCAACTCTCGACGGAGCTTTAGGTACTCACTCCCATCGATGCCTCCTGGTTGGAGCTCGCGTAGCACCTTTGCGAGTTCCTCCCGTGTGGGGTTCGCCGCCGACTCCCATTCGGTCCTAACTTCCGCGATGGCCGCGTCGGCCTGCTCCTTTGCCGACTTGAGCACACCAAGGGCCGTCTCGACTGCCAGATTGTATTTAGTGATGGCAGTTTCTACGCGAGCAAGGAGGGGCTTATTGGGCAAATCAACTGTCGAATCATCGCTCAGAAAACCCGTTTCAATGGTTGAAAGAGCTTCTTGGGCAGTTGAATCGAGGAGTCCTGCGCTGCGTTCGAGCAGGGCTTCTTCCTGCTGTGTTTGTTCTTGAACCTTCAGTTTGTCCGCTACGCCGGCTTCGTCAAACCTGGCCAGTCTTTCTTTGATGATCGGCATCCGGGCAAGTTTTGTATCAAGGCCAGCTATGTCTTCTTGGACACGGACGATGTCCGCACGAGACCTCGATAGTTCCGGCAGGTTGTTGGAGGATGCAGGGCTGGGACCCGATGGGCCAGGGAGGTACTGAGCCAAGAGTTGCGTCAATTTCTGCGGGTCCCTCGCCAATTCGGCAAGCTCCCGCTGTCCGTAGACTTCTGTTCCACCGATCAAATCCTCCGGAGTGGAGCTCAGAAGCTTCCCGGTGCTGTCGCGAACGACTGGGGCGCTACCGACAATGCGTTCGATGGTATACGCGGATGGTGAGGGTTTCCGGACTTCGATCTGTGCGTGAATCTTCGTCCCGGGTCCAAGGACATTCTTAACCATCGCTGAATGTTCTTCCTTGGACAACTTTGCAAGCGGGGCAATATCCAACACATATCGAATGCTCTCGAGAACAGTGGACTTACCTGATCCTCGGCCCCCAATGAGTACATTGAGCGACTCATTGAATCGAATTTTCACACCGTCCAGGAACCCGCCCTGCCAAGACACGCCAACGATTCGAGCGTGTACGTTCGCTGACGGGTCCACACGAGATACGCGGGTTTCGGGTGTCCTGAAAGCCAGGTCGAGTCCCGTGATCGTCAGGCTGGAGAGCTTGATCCAGCTGGTGCTTCCTGATTTTTGAACATCCCCTGGTTTGCTGATGTCCGCCGCATTTAGGATGGCGACTGGGTTGTCACGCTTGTAGTCGGGCGTCTTGTTCGCCAGAATGCCAGCCTGTCCTTGGTTTGGTTGGACTCCTCCTAGCGCAACGGCGTGGAGCAAAGGGTCGGTCCATGCACGAATGGCTGATTGGCCGCTTAGTTTGTCGAACAGCCCTCCTCCTGTCGTCACATGCGGAGCGACAACGACTGCCTCCCACCTTTGAGCCGCAGATAAAAGTTCTATTGTGTCGAGGTTTCCGGGTCGTGACTCGCGGCAATCTTCGGGAATCCCGCACTCCCCGATGCGCCTATTGATGCTGGCGGCAGTTACGGATGGATCGAATAGAACTAGGAGATGCACTCCGTCTTTCGCGGTCGCTTCGAAGCCTGGGAAAACCGTGATGCCAGCCTCAATCGCGGCGGCGCGAAGCTCAGAACTGGAGTCCACACACCAGTGGTCTGTAATCGCTATGACGCTGACCGAAGCATCCTGAAGCGCGGCAATGATGGCCTTGTTGTAGGACTCTTCGTCCGGGTGCTCTAGCGATTCTTTGTTGTTGACCGCCAAATAGGAAAACGGGTTGACCTGCAACGCACATCGATGCCAAGTAGACCCTTCCAATAGCTCTCCGAACACCGAATCCATTGCTGACCCCCATTTTGTGTATTTGCCTAAGTAGACCCAGGTCAAGTTACCGCACGGGACTGACATTCCGTGGAACCACATTGGTAGCCCACGTCCCCTGTGCGCCCAGTGCTGCCTTTGAGGTCCAAAACGACCGTTAGAGCAAAGCCATAGGAGGAACAAGCCTCGTTCCCTCGAGATAAGAGTGAGGACCCCTTTCTGGTTCTGATGCCGGCTCGTGGTTGTGTCCATCAGAGTCTGGCCAATAGATGCCACCGGACTATGCGTAAAGTAGCCGCTCGAAATCGCTGGTCGCGCCCTTGATGCCGCATAGGGGTGTGGATACTCTGAGGAATGCTCGTTTATCGCGTAATTGCTTACGATCCCGCTGCCTTGCCTGGCCAACCCGGTCACCCTGAGTACATGCACCCGCAGAATGGCGCAGGACGCTTGGATAACCCGGATCTCTATGACGTCTGGTACGTAGCACTACAGCCCGAAGCGGCCGTAGGTGAAACCTTCTACAGTGTTTCCACGTGGTCTAGTTCCATGTTCGAGGTGCCATTTTTGTCGAATGGACGAAGGGTCCTCGGTGTCTATCGCATTAGTGACAGCCTGCCCTTCTTGGATCTGGATGATGCCCGAAACCTTTTGGACAACGGCCTGCGGCCTAGTCAGGTGGTTGGGCGCCAACGATCGGTCAGCCAAGAATGGGCGCGCCGGATCTTCGGGGAACGGAGTCACACAGGTAGGAGAAAGTATGCGGGGGTGCGCTGGTGGTCATTGCAACGTCCGCATTGGACGATTTTTGGTCTCTGGGTGGGCCACCGTGAATCCGTGCCCCTCGAATTCGTTCGCTACGACTCTCTAACCATGGATCACCCCGCAGTCCTCGACGCCCTGGACACTCTTGGCAAGGTCGCTGACTATGAGGCAGCGCCGTAACGAGCCTTGGCATACCTTCATGGTCGCGACGGTTCTTTTTACAAAGCATTCCAAGCACAGACACGTCCAAAACGAAGGTGCGCGCCGTGGGGCTGACCGTGGACTATCCCGTAATCGCCTGAACCAAGTCATTGACGGGCCTCGAGCTGTCGAGGCGAAGTATTGGACAGGAAAGCATTGCCAGCCATTGTTCATGGCGGTTGCGATTCCGGCCAGCGAAGTCGGGGTTGTCATATCCCTGCGCCCAGGACATGAACTCCTGATGGACCGCTTCGTCGAAGCCGCCGGTCTTGGCTAGCTCCAGCACCCTGGTCCTCTCCCTTGCCCGCAGCCTAGTCATCCTCGTTTCAGGATCGAGGGTCAAGAACACGACTGCGTCGAACTTCGCCAGAAGGTCCTCGCCCCAGCCCATGATGGAACCAGAAAGCACCCACGTGCTCCGGGGAACGAAGACTTCCCTCATCAACGAGAGGCGCTCGACTGGTGTCCGCTGCTCTCTGTACGGTGGCGATGTCGGCCGCCAAAAGTAATCGTCGGCGTCTGCGTGGGGTATTGCCCATTTGTCGGCGATTGCCCGACCGAGCGTCGTCGTTCCGGATCCACTGGCGCCCATGACGAACAAACGGCAAGGATCGAGAGTCTTCAGCACGATCGCAGACTATCGCCTTCACCGGGCAAGCTGAGTGCTTTGCAAGGCCCTGCCGTTTGAAAGAGGTCTAGGTATCCGCAACGAAACGGCACCGAGCCCACTCAAAAACGACCGTTTCTGACCTGCCCATGGCAGGCCTCCGAAAATGTGGACTTCGGAGCTTTTTGGCGGTGTTTTGTCGGCGCTCTTTGTCGTTAGTTGCCGATGACGAGGGTGCTGGCGGCTGCCTCGATGACGTCGTCGGTGATGGTTTCGAGTTGGTTGATCTTCAGTACTCGGGTGATCTGGGGGAAGAGCCGTTCGAGGATCCGGAAGTTTCCGCGGGTGATTCGTTCGATCGCGGCGATTGCCTGGGCGTCGGTGAAGTCGTCCCGGTCGAGTGATCGACCGAGTCGTTTCCAGTGCCGATCGAGGACGAACAAGAGCTCGTCACGACCGAGCGCCCTGTAGCGGTGGGAAAAGCCGAGACGGCTGTATAGCTGAGGGTAGTGGCGGAATCGTTGGTCGATGCCGGGCATGCCGATGAGGATGATCCCGAGATGGGTTCGGTCGTGGTTGTCGCGGAGGAGTTCCAGCGCGGTTGGGGTGAGGCGTTCGGCTTCGTCGATGATGAGCAGCTCGACCAGCTTGGTGATGCCGTTCATGATGCGAGGGGTTGTTGGATCGTTTCGGTGGAGGTGGCCATCGATGCAGGAGGCGATCCGGACCTGTGAGCGGTGGATTTCTGCCATGAGTTCTCTGGGGCGGCAGAGTACCTCGGGGGTATAGAAGACCGCGCGGGATCTGCTGGCCAGTGAGAAGTGCTTGGCATCTTCCTCCGCGTCGCGGGACCGCCACTCTGTTATATAGGGCTCCAGAGCATCCCAGTTTGCGTAGCGGCGGGCGGAGTAGGTTTTGCCGACGCCGGCGTCGCCATGGCAGATGCCGATGGTGCGCTCTTTTCGCACGGCGTTGGCGAACTCGGTGAAACGCCGGTGCTCTTTGGTCACGATGAATGGCTGGTCCATCATTCGTCCTCTTCGTAGGTGCGAAGCCGCGGCCGGCGGCGCGGTGGTTCAGCAGCTCGGGGTTGTTCGCGGGCAGCGACGACCGGGATGCGGTCGTTGATGGTGCGGCGCAGTTCGCGCCGGCGTGCGCGGCGTGCGGCTTCGACGTCCCGCAGACTCAGCCGGAGATTCGGGTGGTCCTCGTCGATGGCGGTGCAGATGAAGGTGTCATGGTCGTAGACGCGGATCTCCGAGATGTCGCGGGGGTCGTATCGGATGGTGATTGTGCGCCCGACGAATGGTGCCAGGGTGGGCGAGAGGTAGCGCTGGCCTTGGAAGTGGATGCCGTCGCGTTGCACGACGCGGTTCTTCGGGACGGTAAGGAGGAGCCCGTCGAGTTCTTCGAGGGTGTCGGGCATGCGTGGAAGCCAGCCGTCAGCGACCCACGCGTCCCGGGGTGATGCGCCGAGTTCGCTGTGTGTCCGGTCGTTGTACGTGGTGATGAATGCCCCGATCTCGCGGTCGAGTGCGGGCAGGTCGAGCACGGGCTGGGGTGTGCGGGTTCCGGGTCCCAGGCGTCCCGGCAGCGCCGCGAGGACTTCGGTGTTGATCGTTCCGAAGAAACGCTCGATCTTCCCGCGGCCTTGAGGCCGCCCGACGGTGGAGTGGATGGTTCGTATGTGCAGCGCGACGGCCGTGCGTTCAAGGTGGTGGCTGGTGAAATCAGAGCCGTGGTCGACGTGCAGGATGTCAGGCAGTCCGCACATCGCCCAGGACGGATTCTGTTTGCGCCAGATCGCCTGCCGCAGTGCGAGTGCTGTATTCAGGGCTGAAGGTGCACCGGTAAAGACGGTATATCCGCAGATTGCCCGGGAGTAGTCGTCCATCACGGCGGTCAGCCAGGGCCGGTCCGGCTTGCCGTTGGCGCCGAAGATGAGGATGTCGAGCTCGGTGTGGTCGGCCTGCCATATCCGGTTCGGCCTTTCGGCGCGGCGGCGGTACACGAGTTCGTGCCGATCACGGTATGAGGCCGGCCCCTCCAGTGCGAGGGTGACGAGCCCGGGGTCCAGGGCCGTAACGATGTCCCTGACGGTTGAATAGCCTGGCGCCGGGGCGTTCCTTTGCCGGGCGTCGGCGACGGCGAGCCGGTGAAGGGTCGCAAGGCTCGGGCGCGGCTTTGTCAGAGCGAGCCGTTCGATGAACACCACGGTCGCCGCTTCCGTTCGGCGGCTGCCGGCATCGACGCGGGGACGTGGGTCCAGCGCTGCGATGCCACCTTCCTGGAACAACCGGTGCCAGCGCTCCAGCGTGCGCAGGCTGACCTTCGTTTCCCGGGCCAGCTCCGCGAGTGGGATCTCATCTTCGACGTGCAGTCGAAGGATCCGCCACCGCTCCGCGCCATCCATGCCGCAGTTACATCTTGGTGCTCTCGCGGGTGGCGAGGGCCTGTTGGTGACGGTAAAGCGTTGCCCTGCTCCACCCGACAAGACGGGCGGCCTCCTCGGCGGTGCGGCCCTTGGCCCGGGCATCGGTCACGATCCGAAGCTTGTCAGCGATCACGACCGGATCGGAGATTGGCCGACCGAAACGGGTTCCACCCTGCCGCGCCGCGGCAATGCCCGCATTCACGCGTTCGACGATCAGCTCCCGCTCGTACTCGGCCAAAGTCGCAAGCATGTTCAGCATCAGCCGGCCCGACGTTGTTGTGGGGTCAATCCCGTCCGAAATGGATCTCAGGTACACGCCTCGTTCCCGCAGCAGGTTCACCGTGTTCAAGACATCGATCAAGGACCGACCGAGCCGGTCCACCCGCCACACGACGACCGTGTCACCCGGCTGCACATACGCGAGGAGTTTCTTCATCCCCGGACGCTCAATGGCTGCCTTGCTTCCGGACGTGACGTCAGCGAAAACATCACGCTTCTGCACCCCGGCATCGACAAGCGCGTCGAGCTGCAGCTTCGCGTCCTGGCCCGACGTACTCACACGCGTATACCCAAGTTGTCTCACCCGGTCATTGTGCCTCAGAAACCCCCGGCAAGCATCCACCTGAGACGATCCACGGTGAGACATCTTTCCAAGACACGCTGCGGCCCGGCAGGACGCCGGTTCCTTCGATCCTCGTCGACACGACGACCGTGTCTCGAAAAACTGATGTTTTTCAAGGCACTTACGTCCGCTTCCGAGCGATGCGCCGGCGTCCGTTTGTCGCACCCTCACCGGCTATCTTCTCGGGCATGGCTCCACGACACCCTGCGATCCGGGATGACCTTGCTCGGACAAGTGCCAAGCGCATATACAGAGCGTCATTTGCAGTGCAATGCTGAAGCCGAGGACGGCGAAGGGTACTTTGAATGGCGGCAATTATGGCTCGGGTGTGGCAGAAAGCATCAAGGAGCCTGACATTCTTGCTCGGCTTGGCAGCTGTACTCTCCACGGCCACCGCCCTAGCAGGATGTAACTCCTCCTCCACAGGCGAGCCGCCATGCTTTCCCCCTAAGTTCTCAGCCAATCCATCCAGTGCTAGGACCGGTGACCAAGTAACAGTGTCTGCCTCCGACGCGCAGTGCAATCCACGTTACGGGCAGAACGCACGCGTCAAGATCACCTTCACGGACTCCCGCGGTGGCAAAGTCATCGATACGACAGCCCCGATGAATGATGCCGGCGGATTCACCTACACCTTCAGCGTGCCAACCGAAACGGCCGCAGGAGAAGGCTCTATCTCCGCTTACCCGTATGAGATCGACTGGTGCGACGACACCGGTCGGAACAACCGAGCAGACGCAAAAGCCCCTGCCTTCACGCTCGCATCGTGCGCAATGCCTCAGGAGTCCATCACGATAATTCCCTAGGGCGCCAACGCAAAGAGGCCTCCAACGACATCAAGATAAACGAAGTGCCCGGTAAAGGATCCTCCGCCGGGCACTGATGCCCCAGGCCAATTAGGCTGCCTTTCCTTCTGGTCTTCCTCCAGGATGGGACCATGGATCTTGTCGACTACATCGTGGACGCAGTGAACCGCTACAGGGCGGAGGACGTGCGAGTCCTTGGCATCTGGGAGGACGGGCCGGCTGCGGCCTACGTTGTATACCGCCGGACTATAGATCCCTCCGTCGTCCTAGGCTGCAGGCTCGAATTCAATGCGGATGCAGCAGACGGCACCATCGAGGGTTTCGCTCTCGACGTAGCCATCAACCTCGCCGAGCCGATCGGGACCGCCAAAAGCCGTAAAGATCAGCACGGCATCGTTTGGGTGGCTGTCCCCGACGACCGCCGCACACCTCAGCCGCCCTCCGAGGTACTCCGAGTTCTCAGCGAGGGATGATTCGCTAGCACCGTTGACCTGGATCGCGCCGGGGGCGTCCGGTGAAGGGGTCCTCTTGGAATCCATGGGCGCGCGACAAATAGCGTCGCCAAAACGCCGCAATTTACCGCTGAAAGTCACAGCCATAAGCGTGCAGATTTCAAGCAAAACAGGTCAAAACTCATCAACGTCAGGTTTTTGACCATGTGATATTCGATAAGGGTCGTTTTTGACGTCGGCAGCGTTCGCGCTTGAAGAAACGTGCTTCCGAGATAGGGGCGTACCGCGCTGTCCCCGGCGGCAGTTGCTGTTAGCGCCTCCTCATCGTTCATTTCTCCGTGCGGGTCATACGCACATCGCCCAGAGCCGCCCTCACCCGGATCTAGTCAGCGACTTTCAGCGGCACGCTGATCGACCGGCTTACGGGCGCCGGCGGGGGGACCTCAACCCTCGCTGCGCCGTCACGGCCCGCCTTATCAAAAGACCATCCTGGTGATTAGACTCCCGACATCACAGGAAGCAGGTTTCCCATGCGCGAACCGGACTTGGAACCATCACCGAGGAGCCGGCTGGAACGGGCATATGATGCCTTCGGCGCGTTGCCGCTCTACTTGTTAGCCGGCATCCTCTTTGTCCCATTGCAGGCCGTCTTGGGGTGGTGGCCGACCTTGGTCATCGTGATCACGGCTGGCATTGTCCTCATAACTGCCATCCAGCTCATGGTCATTGCTCCGCTTCGAAAGAAGCGGGCGGCCCAGGACGCGGAACGAGGCCTTTTCGAATGTGCCCATCGTGAGCCTGGATCGGGACTTCGGAGTAGGTGGGCCCGGGGTTACGCGAAAGCGGAGCCAAACCGCCTGATCTTCCAGCTGGGTGCAAGCGAGAGCGGCCCTCTTGCCGGGCCAATGGAAGTTTACTCAGCGCCCAGGGCGATTGGAGAACCTACAAAAGCCCCTTGGACAGTCTTCCCCGGAGGCCAAGTGATGACAATCAAGTCAGACAACACCACACTCCAGCTGGCCGCCAGCCGTGCAAGCCTAGAGCTCCTCAAGGCGCGGTGTCTTACGAGTACAGCACCGGATGCCTAAGCAGCTGGCTGCCAAACCATAAAAGTGCCCGGTGGTCGATCCTTCAGCGGAACTCAGCTGGGAAGGATTTATCCGGGTTCGCGAAAGCTAGGCTGGCTCTCATGATGACGATTGTTTCCGCTCCCGCTGATCTCGTTGTTGCCGAAAGCGACGGCATCGCCGTGCGTCTTGCAGGCGTCGAACTCACCAGAGAGAGGCCGAGCCATGCCGCAGACGCGCAAGGTGAACCGGGCATAATGGTCAGTCTTGAGGGAGTCCGGAGCCAGGAAACCGTCAGAAGGGACCAGAGATATATCGAAGCCCTCTCCCGGTGGATTGAGCGGAGGAGGGACCATGGCGCTGAGAGTGCTGGGGATGGGCCGATTATGCCCGGCGTGACGGCCTTGGAATCGATCAAGGTGGTTGTTTCAGACGACGCTGGAACCGAATATCATTTGGCGTCCGGGCAAGTTGCCGGGGACGGGACTGAATGGGCGGCATCCTGGACCTTCCTACCGAAGCCGCCAAAAAATGCTCGTACTCTCAGCCTCGATTTCACGCTCCACGGGGAGTCGACCGGCAGAAGGTGCCAGGTCGAGCTCGCTTAGGCGTCGAGCGCCCGTTGGAGGAGCCCGTTTTGGCGACCTGGCTACCGGACGAGGTCGGCGCGCCGGGACCGGGCACTGGAGGGCCGCTACTTGCCGAACTTCTTCAATGCCATGTCTAGGTCACCGAGAGCCTTAGATGCCTTTCGGGCGCCGCCGCCTTCGTCCTGCAACTTCACCAGGTGCCCGCGCGAGCATCGCACCGTGCGCTGCTTAGCGATGTCATCGAGCGTGAAGCGGACCCTACTCCCGCAGTCCGGGCACTCGGTCTCCATCTTGTCGGTCATTGCCTGCTCACCCTTCGTTAGGAAGTACTAGCGACCATGATGCTCCCGACCCCCGACAGTTTGGATCTGACACGGCCAGTAGCCCACCCATGGGCGCTTGGACAGGCTCGCTAGCCGATCCTCTACCGGACGGGTTGGAAGGGCCAGTCCTCTGGATAACTATGCGGAACTGCAACTACCTGCACTGCGTCCTCGTAGACAAGGCGGCCGGGATTGCGGGTGCGAAGTGCCATCCAAGGAACGCCGTACCTGTCGAGGAGGTTCAAGTATTCGGTCGTCATTTGGAGAAGTTGCGAGGACCCGGCTTTGAACCACGAGCGGGCGCCGGGGTTCAGCTCGGAGTTGTAGCAATCCGCCGCCACAGTTGTGGGATCCGTATAGGTCGCGTTGGCGCTGGCGTTGGCCACCACGAGCCATCGCTTATCTGCTTCACTGAGGAGCCCTTCGTTTCGGAGGCCGTTGGCCATCGCGAATACGCCTGGAAATCGGCCCCGCCCGTTTGGGACTGCACTCTGATAGCGAACGAACTCATCCATGCATCGAGGGTACGCAGTTTCAGGTTCCTTGATTCGCATACCTGTCCCAATCGAGGATCCCTCACCGGGCACCCACCGTCTATTTAGCCGTTTTCCTGGGGTGGATGCTGCCTCGCCCGTGTTACAACCTTGGTGGGAACTGTCCCGGAAGGGATCTACTTAGCGGTCGCGTGGAGAGCTAGTCCGATGTGAAAATGATGGATTCCGTGGTCACTTCTTCGCCTGCCGGCTTTCCATAGAGCAAGGTGTATCGATGGCGAGGGATGGTCTCGCTGTTCCTGTCGGTGTGGTGGTCGTCCCACCGGTGGAAAACCTCGAACGGGTTGCCGACAGCAGTCGCGGTGGCCCATTCAATGACCTCCGCGACGTCCTTGGCCTTCGTGACATCGTATTCATCGACCATCCACGCCGAGCGAGGGCGCGGAGCCGGAGTCCAGAACCGCACGCGATAGGTTGGCGCCGAATCACCGTCGCCGACTGGGTCGTCCGCACTAGCCTGAACACTCTGCATGAGGACAGCGTACGTGCCTGCTTTCGCATCCGGTCGTCCTTCAGGATGGGACTATGAATCTTGTTCGCTCCATCGTTGACTCGGTCAACCGTTACTGGGCGGAGGACGTGCAAATCCTCGGCATCTGGCAAGACGGGCCGGCTGAAGCGTGCGTTGTGTACCGCCGGACTATAGATCCCATGGCGGTCCTAGGCTGCAGGCTGGAGTTCCATGGGAACGCAGCAGACGACACTATTGAGGGCTTCGCTCGCGACGTGGCGGTCAACCTCGCCGAGCCGATCGGGACTGCCAAAAGTCGTCAAGACCAGCACGGCATCGTATGGGTGGCGATCCCCGATGATCGCCCCACGCCCGAGCCGCCCGCCGAGGTAGTCCGAGTGCTCAGCGACAAATGAATGTCAGGGCTGAGACCACCGCCCGAGCGATGATCGCGTGCAGTTCTGTTTCCTTGGTTTCCGGAGGCGCGCTAAGCGTCCGCAGGTGTTCGGCCGCCCGTGTCTTGAGCTGCTGCGGTCCTCCGCGTCCACTTAGCACCGCCCCTACGCAGGTGGATCATCGGACGCTTCGGCGTCCGTTCAGGGATCCTCTACCGAACACCTCAGCGGATGGCGAGAATTGCGGGGGCGTCCGGTGAAGGGGTCCTCTTGGAATCCATGGGCGCGCGACAAATAGCGTCGCCAAAACGCCGCAATTTACCGCTGAAAGTCACACGAAAACGACCCGAATGCCCCAACAGCAGTGGTCAGAACTCGTTTCCGGAAAGAAAGCCAGTCAAAACGTGAGCTGCAGGGTTTTTGACGGGTGGGCAATGTGTGTCGGCCACAGTTAGCCGCAGGTGCCTCCCGCGCCTAGCACGACAGCCGTGTGCCGCCGGGGTCATTTACGCCGGGTATGGTGCGTTTGCCGAAGGTGCCGGCGATGGAGAGTTTGCTTGAGTATTGGATGGATCCGTAGCGGAAGAGGTGGACGGCGAGGCGGAGGATGAGGAATCCGATGATGAAGAGTTCGGCGATGACGATGGTTGCTTCGACGGGGGAGAGGGTTCCGAAGCCGTTGCGGAGCAGGGCGGTCACGGGGGCGGAGAGCGGGAAGTAGGTGAAGATCTGCACGATGGGCGCGTTAGGGTCGGAGATGATGAGGGTCATGGCGTAGAAGGGGACGAAGATCAGCGCCATCAGGGGCCCGAAGATCGTGCCGGCGTCTTTGGCGGTGGGCATGACCGCGCCGATCGCGACCAGGACACCGGTGAAGACGGTGAAGCCGCCCAGCAGCAGCAGCGCCCCGATGATCATCGTGCCGGGGTCGAAGCTCAGGGTCGACAGGTCGAGGTCGGGCATGGCGAGTTTGTCGCGGAAGAAGGCGTAGCCGACGGCGATGGGGGTGAGGAAGACCAGGATCTGGACCAGGCCGACCATGAACAGGGCGATGATTTTGCCGATGATCAGGGTGGTCGGGTTCAGGGTGGTGAGGATCATTTCGGTGACCCGGTTTTCTTTCTCTTCCAGGGTGCTGTTGAGCATCTGGTTGGAGAGCAGAATGATCGAGACGTAGAAGATCAGCAGGAACATCAGCGGCGGGACGGCGGAGCCGAGCCCGCCGGCGGGCTGACCTTCTTTGAAGGTCTGGGATTCGGTTTTGACGTCGCCGCTGGCCGCGGCCATCAGTTGGGGGGAGCCGATCGTGGCCTGGGCTGAGGCGGTGAGGAGCTGTTTGGCGACGGCGTCGTATTTGCCGTTGTCGAAGATCCCCTGGTCCTGCCCGTAGACCTTGACCGGCTGGGTGGCCAGATCGGCGGGGTAGGCGAAGTAGGCGTCGGTTGCGCCGTCTTTGACGTCCTGCAGCGCTTTGTCCGGATCGCTGGCTTCCCGGCCGCCCATGGCTGTGGCGATCGCCGGGGTGATGAGTCCGGAGGCGTCGGTGTAGGTGAAGGACACGGCCGCGGTCTTCTGGGCGTCGGCGCTGGCGGCCGTGGAGGAGTTGCTGAGGTAGATGAGCGCGAACACGATCGCCATCACCACCGGGATGGCCAGGGTCGCGATCCAGAAACGGCGTTTTTTCACGGTGCGGGTGAATTCGAACCCGACGACAGTGCCGAGGTTATGACCGGCGAAGGCGCGCTTCGGCGTCGGCGGCGGGGTGGCCGGTGCCGGGGCGGGGGAGGGAAGCTGCGTGGAGGTTTTCTGTGTCATGGGGTTTTTATGCCTCCGCCATGTCGTGGGTTTCGCCGTAGACCTTGATGAAGACCTCGTCCAGGGACGTCCTCGCGGTCGTGAACGCCCTGACCGCGACGCCATGGCCGATGAGCTCGCGCAGGACGGCGGCTTCGTCCGCGCCCGGGCGGGGGGAGAGCTCGGCATGCCCGCTGCCGGCACTGACGATGTCATACAGTGCCGAGGAGGGCAGGGTCCCGGTGTAGGTGAGCCGGTAGACGGTCCCGCCGAATTGTTCCTGGACCTCGGAGACGGTGCCGTAGGCGCGGGAGGTGCCGTCCTTGAGCAGGATCACCCGGTCACAGAGCCGTTCGACTTCTTCCATCTGGTGGGTGACCATGATGACGGTCGCGCCGGCGAGTTTCTGGTCCTCGATGATGTCCATGAGCAGGCGCCGGTTGACCGGGTCGAAGCCCTTGGTCGGTTCGTCCAGGATCAGCAGTTCGGGGTCGTTCATGATGGTCACGCCGAGCTGGATTTTCTGCTGCTGCCCGCCGGAGAGCTTATCCAGCCGGGTGCTGGCCTTGTCGGCCAGGTCCACCCGCTCCAGGTAGTCCCGGGACCAGGCTTTGGCGTGGATTTTGTCCAGGCCTTTGAGGCGGCCGAAGTAGACCATGACGTCCAGGACGGACTCCTTCTTGTACAGGCCGCGTTCCTCGGGCAAATAGCCGAGGCGGGCCCCGTCCTGCGGGGCGAAGGGTTTGCCTCCGATATGCAGGGTCCCCGCGGTCGGCTGGTAGATCCCCAGCAGCGCCCGGAGGGTCGTGGTCTTCCCGGACCCGTTGCTGCCGAGGAACCCGAACGTTTCCCCGGCCCGGACATCGAAGGACAGGTCTTTGATGACCGTCGTGTCCCCGAAGTCCATCCGGAAGTCTTTGATGTGTACCAGCGGCTCGGTGGCCGCGTCCCCCAGCGTCATGGCAACACTCTAACCGGCGTGCCGTCGCCAGTGAGGAATCGGCCCGGAGGCGGAAGCTGGCGGGGGCAGCTGCCTCCCGGCTGCGTCTGGAAGCCGGTGGTCCACCGCAGCTCTCCGCTGACTGGGAACTGGCCGGCTAACGACTGGAGATGACAGCCCCACCACAGTATGGCTGTTAAAATTGCAAGCAAAAGTGCCTAGAATTCAACGAATTAGGGCTACTCATTCAGTTGAATGATTGCTAGAATGGACATAGCAGGTCAGCCAGACGAACGAAACTTATCGAGATACGAAACCAGGTGCTGAAATGACCCTCACCATCTACACCAAGCCCGCCGGGTGCTTCGGCTGCACCAAGACCAAGCAGAAGTTCACCGACGCCGGCATCGCCTTCACCGAGGTCGACGCGACCACCAACCAGGCCGCCTTCGAGTACATCACCGAAGAGCTCGGCTACTCCCAGGTCCCGGTCGTGGTCTACGACAAGGAAAGCAGCGAAGACCACTGGTCCGGGCTGAACCCGGTCAAGATCGCCCGGGTCATCGAGATCGAAGCCGCCGTGCGTCAAGGTGCCCTCACATGAGCGTCGGAACCGGCGGGACCGTCATCGGCAACCTCACCGCCGACCCTGAGCTGCGGTCCACGGGATCCGGGACGGCCTTCGCGAACTTCACCATCGCCTCCACGCCCAGGACCTTCGACGCCGGCACCGGCCGGTGGGTCGACGGGGACACCCTCTTCCTGGCCGCCACGGCATGGCGGGGTACCGCCGAGCACGCCGTCGCGTCCCTGACTAAGGGCATGCGAGTGATCGCCACCGGTGCCCTGAAGCACCGGTCCTACACGACGAAGACGGGGGAGTGGCGCACCGTCGTCGAGCTCGAAGTCGAGGACATCGGCCCGTCCCTGCGCCACACCACCGCGGAGGTGACGCGTACCGGTCCCGGCCCGGAGCAGGACGAGGAGCACCCGCCGGACAGGTTCAGCCTGTCTCCCCGGGACTACGGGGACGACGATGCGTGGTTCGGTCTCGCAGCCAACCCCACCGGCAACATCGAAGTCCCGGCTCCCGAGAACGAGCCGGCCCTCTAGATGGCGTGCATCCCGGCTTTCGGAGAAGGGGTTCAGCCGGCCCGAGGTCGTGCTGGCGTTGTCTGCTGTGTTCCCGCTGGTTTTCTACCCCTCCGGCTCTTTCTGTTGGACCGGCTCTCAGGAGCCACGCCGGAAGCAAGTATTCATGCGCCGGGCACTGCGTGAGGGAAGATCAACGGGATGAAGAAGATCGCGGCATTCACGCCGTATTTCACAGAGGATGAAGCCGGGCAGGTCCGTGCGGCGTTCCTGGCCGCCGGCCACCTGGAGGGCGACGCGTCCGTGTCGGACTTCATCGTGCGGGCCACGATGCGGGAGGTGAAGCGGCTGCAGCGCCGCCACAACGCCGGCCGGGCATGGGCCTCTGTCCCGGCCGGCGGACTGCGCCGCGGACAACGCACCAAAGATGAACTGCAACACCGGAACGAGGGAACCTGATGATGGCAAGACGGACCGAGGACACCGACGCGCCGCCGACGCCGGCGGCTGGTCCTGCGCTGCCCAGAATGCTGACTCTGGATCAGGTGAAGGAGGTCCTGAACGTCAACACGCCGTTGGTGTATGCGCTGGTGCGCAGCGGGGAACTGCGGGCCGCGCAGTTCGGCGGCCGGAACGTCTGGCGCGTCCGGGAAGATGACCTGCTGGCCTACATTGAGGCCGCGTACGAGAAGACCGCGCACCGGATCGCGGCCGGGCAGATCCCCGAGGAAACCACCTCTGATGACTGACCCACCTGGGGATCCCGGGAGCCGGTGTTGGGGCAGAATGAAAGCATGTGCGGCAGATACGTGATGTCAAAGGCGACCGGTGATCTCCTGAGTCACTTCGAGGCCAGGGAAGTTGAGGGCAGCCCGCCCCCGCCGAGCTGGAATGTAGCGCCCACGCAGGACGTCCCGATCATCATCGAGAAGCTGGATGAGGACTCCGTGGAGCGCCGGCTCCTGATTGCCCGCTGGGGTCTCGTTCCGTCCTGGGCCAAGGACATTAAGATCGGCTCGAAGCTCATCAACGCGCGCAGCGAGACCGTCTTGGACAAGCCCTCGTTCCGCAAAGCAGCCATCACGCGGCGCGCCCTGATTCCGGCCGAGGGATATTACGAGTGGGAGAAAGCCGAGGATGGGAAGAAGATCCCGCACTACTTCTATTCCGAGAAGAATGGCCTGCTGGCCTTTGCGGGACTCTACGAGTTCTGGCCCGACCCGTCCCTGCCGGAGGATGACCCGCACCGGTGGCTGCTCAGCTGCACCGTGCTGACCACCATGGCTCACGATTCCCTCGGCCACGTCCATGACCGGGCCCCGGTCATCGTCCCGCCGGAGATGTACGGGGCCTGGCTCAACCCGGGCACCACCGGAAAGAATGATGTGCAGGAGCTGCTGGACGCCATGCCCGAACCGGTCCTGACGCCGCGGGTAGTGACGGACCGGGTGAACAGCGTCCGCAATAACGGACCCGAACTCCTCGACCCGCCCACCTGAATCCGCCCGTCCTCCCCTTCGGGGCAGCAGGGAACACGTTGAGGCAAGACAACGCGGATTGGCCGCCACCCAAAGGTGACGGCCAATCAGTGGTGCGGTGCACCCGCTTGCGGGTGTTCTTGTGGTCCTTGGCTGAAGAAAGCCGGCCCTGACCTGGGGTGTGCCGGGCGCACCGTCTTGGACCATGGGGAAGGAACCCGCCACTCCTTAGGACTGTGTGGTCGCGGTGTCCAGGATGTCACCGTGCGGGGGAGCGGACGCCTGACCTGCGGTCTGTGACGCGGCGGTTTTCCGCCGCCGTGAGACGGCCCCTGGTTCGAGTCCAAGCTTCTTCAGCTCCTCGGTGCTCCACCCGTCCTTGGTGGCCCGGACGTATGAGCGCTTGTCGTCGCGTTCAGCATCCGCGAGTTGTTCCTTGAGGTCAGCGACCCGCTGCCGGGCCTTGACCAGCTGCGTGACGGATTCGATGCGCGAGTCGAGCAGCGCGCGGGCCTGGTTACGTGTCTTTTCAATGTCGAGGTTCGCCATGCCTCCACCCTAACCACCACATCCCCGAATCCACGGGACGAACCGCCGCGCAGACAGCGATCCGGAATGACGCCGGAGCAAGCTATACATTTACACGGGTGTAAATGGCGTGTCGCTCACGCGCCTGCGGCGGTTTGCTTGGCACACTCGGTGGTGTGGTCCCCGGTTCGGGGTCGCTGCGCTGGGCTTTTAAAGGGACGGGGGAGTGCTTTGTCTGAGCAGAATGAGTCCCGTCCGCGGCTGTCCAAGCGCCGCCGTGAGAATTCGCCGGCGGGGACGAAGAAGCGCCGGGAAGTGTGGGTGACCGCAGGGGAAGAGGCGGCGCTGGTTGCCCGGGCTGCCCGGGAGAAAGTTACTGTCCCGAACCTGCTGGTCACCGCGGCCCTTTCGGAGACTGCTGAGACGCCGACGGAGCGCAAGGCGGCGATGGCGGAACTGATGGCCCTGCACACGCTCCTGGCGCGGGTGTCGAACAACGTGAACCAGATCGCCCGCCACGCGAACGCCGGGGATGAGTTCCCGCAGGACGCGAAGGCTGCGCTGGCTTATGTGCGCGAGGTCGCGATGCGGATTGACCGGACCATTGAGGGGCTGATGTAGCCGATGATTCCCAACATCACCCGCGGTTCCAGGATGTCCGGACTCCTGCTGTATCTGGCATCGACCGATGCGGACAAGACGAAGAACTCCCACACCGATCCGCACCTGGTGGCCGGGGACGCAGCGGTCATGGCCTGGTACGACGACGGCGTTCTGGACCGCGATGATGCTGTGGCGATAGCGAAGCACCTGGACCAGCCCCGGAAGTCTTTTGGCGTCGAGATCCTGCAGAAGGATTTCCGCTGGGACGCGGCATCGAAGCAGCGTGTGGAGAACGGCCACAAGCCGGCCGATGTGTGGCATTGCTCGCTGAGCCTCCGCGCCGAAGAGGGGCCGCTGATGGACCAGCAATGGGGCGACATTGCCAACGACTTCGTCGACGCCATGGGCTTCACCGAAGCCAGCGGCAAAGCCCAGTGCCGCTGGGCGGCGATCAACCACGGCACGAGTGAGAACGGCAACCACCACATCCACATCGCCGTGTCCCTGGTCCGCGAAGACGGCACCAAAGCCTCCACCCACGGCGACTACAAAAAAGCACAGCAAACCTGCCGGGCACTGGAGACCAAGTACGGACTGGAAGAACTCTCCACCATCCACGCAAGCCGCGGCTACGACCGAGCCGAAAAGGCCACCGCGATCCGGGACGACCGTGAAATGCACCGCTCATCCCTGGCCCGCAAGGTCCGGGCCAGCGCCAGCGCCTCCGGGTCCGAAGCGGAGTTCGTCCGCCGCGCCCGGGACACCGGACTACTTGTCCGTCCGCGCTACGCGAAGAACACCACCGACGTCATTGTCGGCTACTCCGTCGCCGAACGCCCCGCCCGGGGAGACCGTCCCATCTGGTTCGGCGGCGGAACCCTCGCCTCCGACCTGAAACTCGGTGCCCTCCGCGAAGAATGGCCCGACACCCCGCACCTGGCAACGGAAGCCGCAGCCGAATGGAACGCGGCGGCGAGGAACAGGCGCACGGTCTCCAGAACCGGCCCCGAGCACGCCGCGCCGCCGGCGGAAGCGTGGGTGGAATACACCCGCAACGCATCCGCCCTGGCGGATCAGCTGCGCACCATCCCGAGGGATGATCACGCGACCTGGGCGAAGGCAGCACGGGACGTATCCGGGGCGTTCGCGGCATGGTCCTACCGGCTCGAACCGACCGCGGGTCCGCTGGCGGCCACCGCCGCCGAACTGTCCCGCACCGCCCAGCTGCGCGCACCACGGCAGCACAGCAAACCCGTCGCGCTCCCTTCCATTGCCGGGACGGCCGTGTTGTTCATGGCCGCTTCGAGTAAGGACAAAACCGCGGCGCAGACAGCCCTCATGGTGCAGCTGATCAACTCCGCCTTCGCCGTGTATGAAATGCACGCCCAGTCCGGCCGCACACGGGAGGCTCAGCGCATCCGGTCCGTGGTCGAGGAGCGGCTGGCCCCGTTCACCGGCACCATGCCCAAACCGGTTTTGGTGAGCGCCGGGCAGCAGCCGGCACCCGACGCCGCCGTGGCGCCGCGGGCGATCGATATCGCCCGGCGCGGCATGGTTCCGATCCGTCCCGGATCAGTACTGCCCACGAACCCAACGCCGGCGACGCCGGCGAAGACCTACCAGCCCAGCCGGCGCGACGCCGGTCCGGGCCTGGACCGATAGACCACCACCAACTGCAAGGGGAACACGATGAGTGAATCAGATGGAATGGATGACGTCCTGGACGGCGGCCTGCGGCAGTCGCTGATGATCGCCTCACGCGTTGCCGAGACACTGGCACGCCGTCGACAGGAGAGCCAGCGGCAACAGGAACACCAGGACACCCAGACAGCGCACGAAGCCCGGGCACGTCTCACCGCCGAACGCAGCGCTGCGCACGCGGCACTGGCCCCCGTGGGGAAGGACCAGTGGTGGGACAAGGCCCAGCCCGGCGACATCGCCAGGGCCCACGCCGTCGCTGAAGGGTGGAAGGACAATGATCCGGCCGCCCTCGCCGCAGCCGAACGGATCCGGACCGAAGTCCTCAAGCGCTACGGCATCGACACCCGCGACGTCGGCACGGACGCCGCGTACCTGGAATCCGGCCTCGAAACCATCAACGCCGAACAGGCGCGCCGCGCCGCCGTCGCCGAACACCGGAAAGGCATGGCACTCATCGCCGCGACACAGGCCGAAGAACTCCGCGCCAAGGCCCGGACGCTTGCCCCGGAAATGGAGCGGCACCAGGTGCCCGTCGAATACCTGAACAACCCAGCCCTGTCGGCGGCGCTGCAGAGCGCACACAATGCCACGACGCCCGCGGCCATCGAGGCTGCCGACACCGCCGTGAAGGAACGCCTGTACCTGATCGGCAAAGACGGCATCAACGGTCCCACCATCGACCAGCTGCGCGACGAAACCACGGCGAACTTCAACGGCACAGGCGAGAACCACTTCAACGACGCTAGGTTCGTGGACGCCGTCAAGGATTGGCACGAAGCAAAACTCCTCGCCGACGGCGGCTTCAAAGGCTCCCAGGAGCAGCCGCTGGAACAGCGCTACGAACGCACCGAAGCTGAACTCTTCGCACGCCTCGCCGAGCTCGGCCGCGAGCTGGAGAGCAGGGTCACCCCCGACGACAGCAAACGCCGGAAGGCCCAGGGCGGGAAGGCCGAAAGCGGCTCGGCCTCGGAATACGGTTCCGCGGACCACCGCCAGGCGTTCGCCGCCTCCCTCGCCGGGACCGCCAGCGAGGAACGCGTCAAGGGGCGCCTGGCCGCGGCCCGCAGCGAGGGCACGCACCCCAGCGCCGCACTCGTTACCGGCAAAGCGCCGGCGAAGGCGCGGAAGACAAGCTCAGGTGCCGCACTTGGGGCCCAGAAATCGAAAAATGGTCCCAGCCGATAAGGATTCCCCGCTCCACCTAGAGAGACCGATTCGGAGCTAGCCGGCTCGGTAGGATCGAACGCATGACTGACGCCCGCGACCTCGCACTCCCCACCGGCTACACGGACCTTCTCGGCGAGCTCAAGGCCCGGGTCCGGGCCGCACGCACCAAGGCATTGCGGACGGTCAACACCCAGCTGATCGAGCTGTACTGGTCCATCGGCCGGACAATCCTGGAACGCCAGGACATCGAAGGCTGGGGGAGCGGCGTCATGGCTCGACTGGCTGATGACCTGCGGGCAGAGTTCCCCGACATGAAAGGACTCTCCCGCCGCAACCTCTTCTACATGCGCGGATTCGCCACAGCCTGGCCGGAACCAATTGTGCAACAGCCTGTTGCACAATTGCCCTGGGGCCACATCACCGTGCTCCTGGACAAAGCGGAGACCGCGGAACAGCGGGCGTGGTACGCCTCCGCAGCTGTGGAGTACGGGTGGTCACGGAACGTGCTCCTAAACATGATGATGAACAAAACTCTTGAACGGACGGGCGCAGCGCCCTCGAACTTTGTGCAACAGCTTGTTGAACCAGATTCGGAACTAGCCCAACAGCTCGCCAAAGATCCCTACAACTTCGAATTCCTCGGCCTCTCCGGCGAAGTCGCCGAACGCGACCTTGAAAACGCCCTGACCAGCAGGATCACCGAAACCCTCCGCGAACTCGGCCCCGGCTTTTCCTTCGTCGGCCGCCAGGTCCACTTCGACGTCGACGGGGACGACTTCTACGTTGACATGCTCTTCTTCAACATCGACCAGTCCAGATACGTCGTCATCGAACTGAAGACTGGAAAATTCCAGCCCGAATACGCCGGAAAACTCAACTTCTACGTCGCCCTCGTCGACGACACCCTCCGGCGCAGCCACCACAACGAAACCATCGGCATCCTCATCTGCGGCACCAAGAACGACCGCAGCGTCCGGTACAGCCTGGGACGCTCCACCTCTCCCATGGCCGTCGCCGCCTACACCTACGACAAGCTCCCGGCTTCCGAACAACAGGCCCTCCCCAACGAGGGACACCTCGTAGCAGCCCTCGAATGGGCAGAACCAGGCTCTGACACCGAAGACAGCCAATAACCCGCCCACATTGGGAAACGCACGCCCGCCACGGCGTGCACGTACTGTAGGCGCCGGCCGAATTGTCCAAAGAGCTTTGGACAATTCCTGATGTTGCTTTGGCGGAGTCAAGGTCTTCCCGATCGCCAACCGCCCACCGCGGAAATGAGTCCTGGGCCCGTTATTCCAGCCCCGGCCAAAGCCCAGAATCCCGGTTTGGGGCCAGACGGCCAGGGCCGGTATGGCGAAGTGAGGTTTTAGGTTCCGACGGTCCAGCCCAATTGTCCAGATACATCTGGACAATTGGGGCCGAACGGTCAGCAGCTTACAGGCAGTATCTAGCTGGTTGGCCCGATCAGGGTAAGGAAATATCCGCTATAGGCCTGGTGACCGACTCACAGACTCCGGGAGTAACAGATTTCCAGACCTGAAACCCCGGCGCATGGAACGGGATATGTGCGCAGACACTGCCCGCACATATCTGCCGATCTCCCTGACGGAGAACCGGGGCCGGGCATGTCCTGCCAGGCAAGCCGCTAGTGCGGTCAACGTCTCCCGCAGCCACAGCAAGCACGGGTCCTCGTCCTCCCGGCAGGAGAACAAGGACGAGATCCTGTCCGTGGCCGACCTGACCGCCCTTCCCCGGTTTAGGGCCATTCTGCTCGCCTCCGGAGCCCCGGCCACCATGATCGAAACCATCCCCTGGATGAACGGGCCCCACGCCCAGAAAGTCAGGGACTCACTCGCCGGCCCGGCGAATGTCGAGCGCGAGCCACTGGCCCGTCCCCGCGCGCAACCCGTGGACAGACGGTGACCCGTCGTGAGTGAAGAGTTCGGGGATGCGTTCGGCGACGAAGAGGTTCCAGCCACCAACAGCGGTCACAGCCACGACGAACCTGAACCGGAGCTCGTCTACTCGAGCGCGGTTGAGTTCTTCGCCGAACTCCTGGCCCAGTCCTACGTCCGGGAAGTCAACGAAGGAGCAACCTTCGCCTGGTGCCCCGAGTGGTACAAACCGCTGTCGTCGGCGTCAGGACCGTCTCACTCGGCAAGGCAGCCCTCCGGGCAGCAACATCAATGCTCCACGACGAACTGACGCCAGACAACGTGCACGTCGCAGGTATCACCATCAATGGCAGCATCGCGCCCGAAAAACGCCCTTCGCACCAGATCTCATCGCGGAGACTTACTGGGAGCTTCACACCCTACCCTCATCCGAGTGGCGTGCAGAGACCGTCTTCGACGGCAACTAAGGCCGGCTGGGGGGACGAACGGCGAGGTTCTGCTGGGAGGTGGCCCAGCTGGAGCCGATGTTCACGGACGAGCTCGCCGAGTGGTTTCAGTCCCTTGATGTGCTTCATCCACAGGCCCCCCGCTTCTTGGGCCTAAGCCAGGACGTCCAGGACTTGGACGGACGCCCGCTGTCGGAGGCCGGACGGTCAGAAGGGGTGTCCACCGTGTCCGCGTTAAACCTCCCAGTACGCCGGTGTCCGTTACTCGAACTGATTTCCGGCCGCGATCGGCCCGGCCCGGGGACTGCATAGCTGGCACTTGGCTCGCGGGCCCAAAACTACTTAATCTCCGCTATCGGTGTGGAGATCGGACTGTCTTTCGCTGGCGCAACCACGGCATCCTGGAACCCGCCGACCACACGGGGGCTGTTCCCTTGGAGCCGCGCTCAGGCGCCAGAGGTGACGTCGTAGACCTCCCCCGTGCAATCCCGGCTGGGGCCGTCTCGGTTTGGAGCCGCCCGCCCTTCGAGGATGGCCCGGTTTCGTGGGGCGGGGGGACTCATTGCCGAATGCGGTGAAGACGCCCACGGCTGAGGTCCCTCTTCGGCGATGTGGCCCGCGTCCCCGGCCGCCTCGCGGGCCGGGACCAGGGGCCTATGGCCGGCACTCCCGGGGTGTCCTGCCGTTCTGGCAGGACAGCCTACTCGTGGAGAGGGTGTCCGAGGCTTGTGATGAAGCGTCCGATGGCGTCTTCGGCTGTGGGAATGCCGAAGACTTCACCCTGCCGGGCTGTGTTTGCCACATAGCGGCCCGTCTCGAACCACTCGAGCATGGCGGCCATGTCCGCGGGAACGGCGCCGCCGCCAGAGGCACCTGCCGCACCGGTCGGGCCCGTCCCTACTGTGATCGGCCGGCCGAGGAGGCTGCTGGAAATGTCCGCGACGTCCTGGATGCTCACGGGGCGGTCCCATCCAATGTCGATGCGTTCCCCTGCGGCGATGTCGGCGTCGACGGCCGCGGCGAGGTACGCGGCGAGGTCGGCGGTGAGGATGAACGTCAGCGGGACACTGGGGGAGCCCAACCATGGGGGTCACCGAAGCGGATCTCTGCAGTCTTCCCTTTGGAAGGACGTGATTGGCAATCAACAGACGGTCCTTGCCAACGAGGAATGGTGGCCGTCAGATCTGCCACCAACTACACAGACGCCCCCGACTTCAGCGGCTAGTCCATGGAGGTTAATTTATCGCCCGACTCCTTCGCCAGAATCAAAGCAACTCCGGGGTGTGCCACAGCGCCGCGACGGTAGATGATAGGAGGTTCATGCAGGTCTTTTGAAAGGGCTGTGGCTGATGTCTAAGCGAAGCGACTTAGCGGGCTCGTTAGCTACGGTGGCCATTGCTGCCTTGGGTGGTCCGCTGATGGTCGCCCGTACCGCGTTGACGGAAGTAGTTAAGCGCGCGAAGACTCTGTATGACGAGAAAGAAGAGTCCCGGCAGATAGTGGAGCAGGTGGCCGGTGCTGTCAGCAGATGGGCAGCAAGCAATAAGTTAGCCGACGATGATGTCAATCGCGGCCTGGAGCTGGCGCGCGATACGGTATGGAGCTTCGGGATCAGCACAGATGTGCTTGCTCAGTTAAGGTTTGAGGCGGCCGCTGCGGCTGAAGCGGTCGTTGCCGCTGCCACGGAGAAGGATCCTCGGTGGGGGACCGAGGACCACTATACAGTTGCGATCCGGGCCATCGTGGTGACATATGAAGCTTTGATAGCGCAGCTGCGCGCTCACGATGGCACAGCGATTGCCTTATTCCTGACGCTACACAGAAGCATCCAGGATTATGCCGCAGGTGCCGAGGACAAGTTAGAGGCAATCGCTGCCAGCTCTGACGTCCTGTCCAACGCACTGACGGGTTCGGCCACCGTGGCAGATGTGATGTCATATCTGAAGGCGAGAATCGGGGACTGGGACGTGTCGGTATGGCACCCCGGCTGGAAGGCCTCCTCTGTTGAGCAGATCCTGAGCGTTCGAGAGCAGAACTCTGAGTTGTCGGCAGAGGGGCAGCTTCTGGGAGCTCAGGATGCGCTGGCAAGCGAGCAAACGTTGGTGGTGCTCGGCGACCCCGGGGCGGGCAAGACGTGGTTGGCCCGCCGCTACGCGAGACAGGCCGCGCAGGCGGCCCTGTCCCAGCTCGAGAACGGGGCACGTGTGGACGAGGTGGAGCTACCGCTTCTAACTACGTGGGAACAGTGGTTAATTTCCGCTGGAGACACGGATCAGTCGTTGGTGGCCTCATCGTTCGCGTCGGGACTCGGTCACAGCAATGCTGGCGACGCCGGGGTGTCGGCGCGGCTCAAGCGCACCTTCTTAGGCTCGGCGGTCCGGGTGCTGCTGGTAGTCGACTCTTTGGACGAGGCCGCCGATAAGTTCGCCCAAGGGCCTCGGGTGCGCGAGTTACTCAGCCTTCCGTCTCGGTGGCGGATAGTCGTGACCAGCCGACCGGCAGCCTGGAGCGGTGCCTATCCCGGCGGAATGGGTAGCAGGAAGCCGCAGGTGGTGGAGTTGCACGACCTCTCTTACCCCGACGAGGTTGAGACCTTCGTCAGGGACTGGTTCCGTGAAGCTAAAAAACCCGGGCGAGGGGAGACCCTGATCCAGGAAATACGCAAGCGCCCCGAGCTGGCACGGGCGGCAGTGGTGCCGCTGATGCTCACCTTCTACTGTCTGCTCGCGGACGCCCGCGAAGGGATGACCCCGCTGCTGCCTTCCAGACGGAGGGAGCTCTTCCATAGCCTTGTCCTCCGGTTGCTCCGGGGTGCTTGGACCACCAACCCTCCCGGGCCGGACAGCGCACCCGACCGAGACTATTGCGAGAAGCTCCTTAGAAGCTGGGCTTGGTCGGCCGTGCGCGGCTGCACAAACGCCGCCGGTTTGGGCGTATGGGCCGACAGCTTCACTCAGCCGGGACCGGTCCAGCAGCAAGAGCGACGCGCCATAGATCACATTGTGCCGAAGGCGGCTGAGGACGACGAGGGGACCGTTACCCGACGCTTTGTTCACAGGACTTTTCTAGAGCACTTCGTGGCGGAACACGTTGCGGGGCTGGACGCCAATTGCGCGGCGGAATTGCTCCTTCCCCACCTTTGGTTTGACCCGGACTGGGAGGTCGCCGCTCCGGCGGCAATCGTCGCGCACAACCAGCAGCAAAAAGGAGCCCTGCTCCACGAACTCATGAGCCGCGCGCTGCCGCCCGCAAAAGACCCGGCACGACAAATGGCCCACATGGAGCTCGAGGTTCTTCTTTTGGGCCTCGCACAGGAATCAGAACCAAACGAATGGACCCACGAACATCAGGAATTGCTCCACCGGTGCCGGGTGGACAACGCAGTCGGTAGACCTGACCTCGTCGCACGATCCGCAAACTGGACCTCCTCCAACCCCAACGTTCGCGCAGCATTGCTGAGGGCACTGAAGGCGGCCAAGGAGCCGCGGGATGTCTGCACCTACGTAGAGGTGCTACGGGTCTTGGAGCCCACGGACGGTGAGTGGGTGCAGGTGCGCATGGCAGTGCTGGATGCCCTCACCGTAGCCGATGAACCGTCGGGCGTCCGTGCCCTCGCTGAGGTTCTCTTGTCGCTGGCTACAACGGCTGACGAGCGCAGGCAGGCGCGCACGGCAGTGTCGGATTCCGGGTCCGCAGCCGATGAACCGTGGGGCGTCCGTGCCCTCGCTGAGGTTCTGTTGTCCCTGGCAATGACGGCTGATGAGCGCACGCAGGTGCGCACGGCAGTTCTGAAGGCCCTGCCGCGCCCCCACAGCCAACGGCACCTTTACTACCTCGCCGGAGCCCTGCCGACAATGGAACCCACGGCCAGTGAACGGGCGCAGGCCCGCACAGGAGTGCTGGAGGCCTTGGCCGCCGCCGAAGAGCCGTTGTACGTCCACGGCCTCCTTGGGATCCTGCGGGCCCTGGCGATCACGGCCGGTGAGCGGGCGCAGACACGCGGGGTAGTGCTCAAGGCACTAGCCGCTGCCAAGGAGCCGTGGCGCATCCGCGACCTCGCCGAGCTTCTGCTATCCCTGGAACCAAGCGCCGGTGCGCGGATGCAGGTCCGCACGGTGGTACTGAAGGCACTGGCTTCCGTCCAGGACCCTGGTTACGTCCCCGCCCTCGCCGAGGTACTGCTGTCCCTGGAGCCCAGCGAAGATGAGCGGGCGGAGGCACGCTCGGCGGTGCTGAAGGCGCTGGCCGAGACCGAAGACCCTGGGTACGTACCCGACCTCGCCGCAGTCTTGCCGGCGCTGGCGCCGATGGATAGTGAGCGGGCGGAGGCACGCTCGGCGGTGCTGAAGGCACTGGCCGACAGCGATAACCCTGGGTACGTACCCGACATCGCCACAGTCCTGCCAGCCCTGGCGACCACCGCCGGTGAGCGGGCGGAGGGCCGCACGGCACTGCTGAAAGCTCTGACCGCAGTCAGAGACCCTGGGCAGATCCACGGCTTCGTCGAGGTCCTGCGATCGCTGGCGACCACGGACGGTGAACGTGCGGATGTCCGCACGGCGGCGCTGGAGGCACTGGCCGTCACCACGGAGCCGTGGCGCATCCGCGACCTCACCGAACTTTTGCTGTCCCTGGAGCCGGATGGGGGTGAGCGGGTGCGGGTCCGCACGGCCCTGCTGGCGGCGCTGGCCGCCGCCAAGGAGCCGTGGCCCATCCGCTTCCTCTCCAAACTTCTTCTGCCCCTGGAGCCAACGGAGGATGAGCGGGTGAGGGTCCGCAAGGCAGTGCTGGAAGCCTTGGCGCGACCCCACAACGCCTGGGACCTCCGTGCCTTCGCTTGGGTCCTGCTGTCCCTAGCGACCACGGAGGATGAGCGGGCGCAGATCCGCCCGGCTGTGCTGAAGGCAGTGGCCGACGCCAAGGACCCTGGGTACGTCCCTGCCCTCGCCGGGGTCCTGCCGTACCTGCCGATCACGGAGGATGAGCGGGCGCAGGTCCGCAATGCTGCGCTGAAGGCGCTGGCCGACGCCGAGGCTCCTTGGTACGTCCCCGACCTCGCCGGGGCACTGCTGTCCCTCTCGGTCACGGAGGATGAGCGGGCGCAGGTTCGCAATGCTGTGCTGAAGCTACTGGCCGACACCAAGAACCCCCGGTACGTCCCCGACCTCGCCGGGGTCCTGCTGTCCCTGCCGGTCACGGACGATGACCGGACGCAGGTCCGTAAGGTAGTGCTGAGAGCACTCACCGACATTGACGATCAGCGGGGGGCTCAGGTACTGGGTAAGGTGCTGAGATCCTTTTCGTTGCCTGAGGAATGGATGGCGTGGCTGACCGTCAACAAATAGCTTCTCCGAAGCGCCTTTAGAACCTAACGATCGGTCCCCGTCCGCGCCCAGTTCGTTGGACAACCCGACGGTGCCGTCACGTTCAGCAATCGTTCCGGCAAGATCGCTCGCAGGTCGGGATCTGTCTTGTGCCGGCAGTGTCTGTTTCAGAAAACATCTGCACCGTTCCCTACGGCCGAAGTGCCTCGGCCCAGAGACGATGGGTGAGACGAAAAACGGTCCCGGCTGTCTCATCGAAGTTGTCAGTTCCGCACTGATGACACTGACCGAGCTGAGGCCTCTAAAAGCGACACGGTGCCTTAACCCTACGTGTCAGGCTGGAACGGTACCAACGGCTCATAGCAAGTCCGCTTAGTCGCGTGGGGCGAGAGCCAGGAATCCAGTAATCATGTCCAGTCCAGTTTTGAGTGCAGTACGCGAAGATAGTGCTGTGGGTAGTAGTAGTTACGGGCCGCGGGCCGGTGGTCCGCGGCCTCGCCGGTCGTTCACTCCGGTCCAGAAGCTGGAGTTCCTGGCCGCGTATGAGACCGCCTGTGAGAGCAACGAGGGCGGTGCGTTCCTGCGCAGGGAGGGCCTGTATTCCTCGCAGATGACCGAGTGGCGGCGGCTGCGGGACGCCGGCGTTCTGGCCGGGAAGAAGGCCGGGGAAACGATTGGGAAACTGTCGGCGGACCAGGCTGAGAACGCGCGTTTGCGCCGCCAGTTCGAGGTGAGTGAGGGCCGGTTGAAGAAGACCGAGGCAGCCCTGGAGCTGATGGGAAAACTACAGGCGTTCTTTGAGAGCGCCTCAGAGGATATGCCGGACGGGCCCCGGTCCAAGAAACGCTGATGGCCACCTACCGGTCGATGCTGGAGCTGAAGATCCCCACGCGGAAGGCAGCATCATTGACCGGTGTTTCCAGGACGACCGCGAACCGGAAACCGGCCCCGCCGCGGGACGAGATGCCGGTGGTGCCGCAGAATAAGCTCAGCGCCGCTGAGCGGGCCGAGATCCTGGCTGTGCTGAACTCGCCCGGGTTTGTGGTCCTGGCACCCATGCAGGTCTACACGAAGCTGCTGGATCAGGGGATCTATCTGGGATCCTTGTCGACTTTCTACCGCGTGCTGGAGGAAAACAAGCAGGTCAAGGAACGCCGCCGGCTGGCCAAACACCCGCCCCGGGCGGTTCCGGAACTGGTCGCTACGGCCCCGGGCCAGGTGTTCACGTGGGACATTACAAAGCTCGCGGGCCCGGTCAGGGGGAAGTATTTTGACCGCTACATGATGGTCGATATCCATTTGCGGTTCATCGTCGGCGCGCACGTGCACGCCACCGAATCCGGAGTGTTGGCTGTGGAGATGATGAAGGGGATCTTCGGCATCCTTGGCATTCCCCGGGTCGTGCACGCGGACCGGGGCACGTCCATGACGTCTAAAACCGTGGCCGCGCTGCTCTCGGATCTGGAGGTCACCCGGTCTCACTCCAGGCCCCGGGTGTCCAATGACAATCCGTACTCGGAGGCGCTGTTCAAGACCCTGAAATACGGTCCGGAATTTCCCGAACGCTTCGCCTCGGTCCATGACGCCGGGGCATTTATCAGCGGTTTCGTGGACTGGTACAACCATCACCACCAGCACTCCGGAATCGGCTTCCACACGCCCGCGAACGTGCACTACGGCCACGCCGCCGGCGTCGCCAGGGAACGCTCAGCAACCCTCGCTGCAGCCCGGACAAAACACCCCGAACGCTTCACGACCACCACCGATCCCAAAATCCTCTCGCTCCCCGGACCGGCATGGATCAACCAACCAAAGGAGATCCTCGAACAGTCAGCCGCCTAACTCCCGCTGGTACCGTTCAGCTTGAAAAATTCCGGTGCGCCGAGTAGGCGCCGTCGAATTCGGGTACGCGGTTTCGGCCGACCAGGAGCTTCGTTGGATCTGGCGCAGGAGGTGCTGCAGTGCTAGTCTGGAAGAGAGCTAGTTTGTCCTGTCATACTGTCAACTTTACATAACGTCGGCTATCGGCTCAGGAAACACACAGACTCCGGTAGTGACAGACTTCCTGCGTCTTGTGACCGCCCGACCTCATGCCCTGGCATGCTGCGTATTCAGTTCCTCTGGCCCGGGCACCGAGATGAGTTACGAATTTGTTTGTCTATCCCGAGGGGAGCGGTAGCAGGTGTCTCCTGCGGCGTGAGCCGCGAATGCAGTCAACACGCTACGTCGATATTGAACCCAAGACCGGCAAGTTCCAGCGGCTGGGGGTTCGGGCCGGGCCGCGGTGGATTTCTAGCTGTGCTTCACGAAGCGGATGGTCATGGCTTTGAAGCCGGGTGTATTGGATTCACGTGCCACCAGTTCCCGGTGGACCAGCGCATTGGCCTCGGGGAAGTAGGCGGCGGCGCAACCCTTGGCTGTGGGATAGGCAATGAGGCGGAACTTGTCGGCCCTGCGTTCGCTGGACTGGCCGTCAGCGCCACGGAACGTGGAAATGACGTCCACGAAGTCCCGGTCCTTGAAGCCGAGTTCGTGAAGGTCATCCTCGTGGACCAGGATGACGCGGCGGGCTTCGGAGATGCCCCGGTAGCGGTCGTCCAGCCCGTAGATGGTGGTGTTGTACTGATCGTGGCTGCGGATTGTCTGGAGGATGAGGTGGCCCGGCGGCGGGGCCAGGTACTCCAGCGGACTGACTGTGAACCTGGCTTTGCCGGTGTCTGTATCGAAGGTTCTGGTGTCCCGGGGCGGGTTGGGCAGCACGAAGCCGTTCTTGTTCCGGATGCGGGTGTTGAAGTCCTCGAACCCGGGAATGACACGGGAGATGTGGTCTCTGATGACGTCGTAGTCCTCGGCCATGGCCCGCCAGTCTACGGCGTGGTTGTCCCCCCAGATAGCCTGCGCCAACCTGGCTATGATCACCGGTTCGCTGAGCAGGTGATCCGACACGGGATGCAGGCGCCCTTGCGTGGAGTGAACCACGGACATTGAATCCTCCACAGAGAGGAACTGCCGCCCGCCTGGATGCTTGTCGTCGGTGTCCGTCCTCCCGAGCGTTGGGAGGATCAGTGAAGTGCGGCCATGGACGATGTGCGAGCGGTTGGGCTTGGTGGATATGTGGACTGTCAGGCCGGCACGCTTCATTCCTGCCTCGAGAGGTCCCGTGTCTGAATTCGCCGCGGCAAAATTGCCGCCCATGGCAACAAAGACGTCTACGTTGCCAAGTTCGAAGGCATGCAGTGTTTCCGTTGAATCGTAGCCGTGCTCGCGGGGGGTGGTCAGTCCGAACTCCTTGTCCAGCGCGGCGAGGATTTCTTCACGGGGTTTCTCCCAGATGCCCATGGTGCGGTCGCCTTGAACGTTTGAGTGGCCCCGCACCGGGCAGGCCCCCGCGCCGGGCTTGCCGAAGTTTCCCTGTAGCAGCAGCAGGTTGATGATTTCCCGGAGTGTGTTCACCGAGTGCGGCTGCTGCGTCAGCCCAAGGGCCCAGCAGATGATGGTGGCTTTGGACGACGCCATCATGCCGGCGATTCCAGAGATTTCGTCCCGGCTCAGGCCGGTGGCCTTCGCGGTCTCAACCCAGTCCACGGTGCTGCGTGCGGCCAGATAGTTGTCGAAGCCTTCGGTCTGGGCCTCGATGAAAGCCCGGTCGACTACCGTGCCAGGGTCTTCTTTCTCGGCTTTCAGCAGGAGATGGCCCAGGGCCTGGAACAAGGCCAGATCCCCGCCGACTTTGATCTGGAGGTATTCGTCGGCAATGGCAGTTCCGCGCCCCACAACGCCGCTGAGCGACTGCGGGTCTTTGAAGTTCATCAGCCCGGCCTCGGGCAGCGGGTTGATGGCCACTACTTTGCCGCCGTTGTTCTTGCAGTCCCGGAGGGCGGACAGCATCCGTGGATGGTTTGTGCCGGGATTTTGGCCCACTACGAACACGAGCTCAGACTCGTGGATGTCCTCCAGGGATACAGTCCCTTTACCGATGCCGATGGTCGGGTTCATGGCGAAGCCTGAGGATTCGTGACACATGTTTGAGCAGTCCGGCAGGTTGTTGGTGCCCACGCTGCGGGCCAGCAACTGGTAAATGAAGGCTGTTTCATTCGCGGTGCGTCCCGAGGTGTAGAACACGCAGCGATCGGGTGTGGTGGCGCGGATGTGGTCGCCGGTCAAGGCGAAGGCGTCCGTCCAGCTGATGGGCGAGTAATGGCTTTCCCCGGGCCGGATGACCACGGGCTCGGTGATGCGGCCCTGGTTGCCCAGCCAATGATCTGACTTGGTTTCCAGCTCCGCGATGGAATGGGCAGCCCAGAATTCCGGCGTGACCGTCCGGGTGGTGTTCTCCTCGGCGATTGCCTTGGCGCCGTTTTCGCAGAACTCCGCGGCACTCCGCCTGCCTGTGATGGATTCCGGCCAGGCACAGCCCGGGCAATCGAAGCCGCCGTGCTGGTTGACACGCAACATAGACCGCACGGTCCGGGCGATGCCGGCCTGGGCGAGGCCCCGCTCCAAGGCGACCGACACGGCTTTGACTCCGGCAGCGGCCTTTTTGGGTGGATGGACTTCGAGGTCGTCCTCGTTGATGTCTTTGGTAGGTGCGGGACGTACGGTGTTCACTTTTCAACCTCCGCGGTCCGGGCTTGTTCGATCGCACGGTTGTGCGCAGATTTAGGTTTCCGAGGCGCATTACTGCCTATGGCGATATCCGCCCTCTCGCTCCACGCAGTTCGTTCCTGGGTCTGGCCAAATGGAACGGGGTTGCTGAGGGTAAAGGTGTAGCCCTGGTGGGAGTGCCTGGTGGGGAGGACCCCTTTTGTCCCATCCGCCAGTGCAAGTGCGACCATGTGGTCGTGCGCTGCATCCAGAAGGTCATCGGCCCCCAAGGCAAGCGAGAGCCTGAAGTCTGCGATTGGCACTGGGCTTGTAGGCATTAATTGCCGCCGTTCTGGGCACGGGGCCACACGGTATACCCTTGGGATTTTTCGACGAGAGTCCGGAGAAATGGGCCGTTCGCCTCAATCCAGAGAACTGAAGCGTCGGCCGACACGGCGTCAACGCGACCGTGCCTGACCTTTAGACCATGCTTGCGAATCTGGACATTCTCGCCGTGTAGAACGGCCCAGTCCAAAACGTTTTCCTCATTCATCTCTGACGATGTCTTTCCTGGTCTGTAATGGCAAAGGCGCTGTGAGCCGGCCGCGAGGTGGCTCGGGACCACCTGCCCGGTAGCCACGCGCGTTAGAAGGCTCCGTCGACAGACCCTGAAGCCTCACGCCCTCGGCCGGCGGTAGCCGCTTGTTTCCTCGAAGCTCTTGTCTGCCGCCCGCCCGCGGAAACCTGACTTACCCACCAGGGACCGCTCATCGAGCTGGCAAGCGCCGATTCGGCTGAGGCGACTCTTGGCGTAAAGCACGGCTGTCATGGCCCGGGTCTGTCTTTAGCCGTACGCTCAGGAGGAAGTTCCTACTCGCCGTACATGAGGCTCGTGAGGAAAAGATCCAGTTGCTGGCGACTCGCGGACACCTCTTCCAGCCACTGGGCTGTGTGTACATGTTCGAGGTACAGGCCTTCCCAGGGGGAGCACGTCAGCTCTCCCTGCTCCACTTGGTTAGGCCTTTCCGTTTCCTTTAAGGGGGACGGCGCGATGGTTCTCATGGCAGTGCTGGCGCAGTGGCCAAACGCGTCAAAGATGGCCCGGGGGCCAATGAAAATTGACATGATCTCTTCCCTTCTGTCTAACCACCCCGGAACGCCTGTGTTCCTTAGTGGATGATGAAGATCTACAAGCGGAATGGACGTTCTAGGACTGACCTAGAAACGTTGGAGCCTACTTTCGTCCATTCCTTGGGTACTCCCCGCGGAAAATTCGTTTCGAGGCTGTCAATGCTGACATCGCCTTCGGCCAGCCGGCATAAAACGCTATGTGGGTAATCGCCTCAACGAGTTCCTCTTCCGTCGCGCCGTTCTCGACCGCGTAGGGTATGTGGAAAGTAAGCTGCTCGAGGCTGCCGCCAGTCACCAGACTGGCGATTGTCACCAGGCTGCGTTCTTTCGGTGTTAGGGTGGCATTCGACCAAACCTGACCGAACAGCACGTCGTCGGTGTAGCCCACCATTGCCGGGGCGAAATCTCCGAGGATGCGTTGCGCACCCGAGAGTTCTTTCTCTGACAAGGTCTCTCCTTTCAATCGATAAAGTTCAGTGCGAAGTTGTGAGTCCTCTCGAATTCCGAGTTCGACAACGCGGGTGAAATTCGCCGCGACACGCTGTGTCAGTCAAGCCGACACAGCTCCCTCCTTTATTGTCCATTTGGCGTCCTCTCCATTTCCTTGTTGCCCATGGCGAGGGGTCGGTGTGCTGGTTTGCAGTCGAGCCCTAGAGACACCTGTCTTCTAGGCAGCATCCCTACTCCTGGTGGGTCAGTCCAACCACTCATAGCGGGCGAATACCTGGTAGCCATCATCCCTAAGCATCATTTGTCGGAGATCCGGGGCTTCTGCTGCAATCCAAAGTATCGAGTTGTCCGGCATAACTGATTCAACCGTTCCAGTCCGGACCCGCTGCCCATCAAGCCAGATCTCCACGCATTGTCCCAGGGCGCGCTGCCAGTCAGGCTGCAAGTGAAAGCTCACGAGGTTCTCCCGAAGATTGATAGATACCGTTTCGTTGAGCAAGCCGCAGGCCACGGGATCCGCTAGGACCGCCATCTCGTGGGCCAGCTGGCCGTGGCAGGTTCCTTCGCTCTTCATAAACCCCCGTGGCGGGCAGGGCGGCTGTTGGAAAGTCGAGGACAGACCGTATCACTGACACTTTTCACTCCGAGGTACATCGCTTTAGTGGGCAACTACTGCAACAAATAGGATTGTGAATCCTTTTCTAGCTCTCTGCTCAGCTCGTTGATGGGTATGGGATTGAAGCCACTGTGCCCATTCCCGCAAATATTCATTCAAACTGGTCGGTATGTAAACACTAGGATGACTGTCTCTGCCTGTCAATAGATCGGAGTGATCAATGGCCCACCGCGGGGGTATATGTGTTCAAGATTGGCGGACCGGTATATCTGCACGGTCTTGCGGAAAGCCTTCTTGTTCAATGCCGTCACATGCCGGCTCCAGCCGCGCCCCGGTACGGGGATGACCCGGCACTATCAGGTGCTGGCAGCGGTTCGAGCCTGGCGGCAACCTGTTGCGCCCGATGCGGCCGACGCCGGTCCACAGCTCCCCCACACCGCCAGCCGCGCCGGTGACCGGCACAGGGCCTCCTCCCGACTCGATGCCAGCGGCACGCAGGCACACGGGTAGCAAGGAATTCCGTAAAGAATCCTCTGTCGACGGGTGACGACTGTTGGCACGCAGTTCTGATTTGACCCCTATCGCGGGACCGGAACGTATTCGACTATCACATTTCCTCGGAATGGCCTTGTCGGCATTGGCTGCGTATCACTCGGTGTCGTATGCGCGAGACTCGTGAAACCGCTTCCCGTTTACTCTTGCGGATGCGCCGGTCCGATCCAGGTATGGCGTGATGCCGCCTAGGTGAAGCGGCCAGCCGGCCCCTGTGATCATGCACAAGTCCACGTCTTCGGCGGCCGCGACGACGCCTTCGTCAAGCAGGAGCCCGATCTCCTGCGCAAGTGCGTCCTGGGTGCGTTCCAGCAGCTGTTCAGAGGTGGATGGGGAGTTGCCGAGTTCCAGCAGATCCAGTGTGGACTGCGGGAGATACCGGCGGCCGTCGTGGTCTGTGATCCAGAGGGTTGTGATCCCATGGTTGATGAGCTTTTGGTGGTTGGCTGAGATGGGGAACCGGTGCCCGAATGCGGCATGAAGGGATTCGGTGACGTGCTGGGCGACGGGGATGCCGATCATGGCCAGCAGCGTGAATGGGGTCATCGGCAGCCCCATGGGTTTGAGGGCGTTGTCCGCGGTCCCGGCCGGGGTGCCGTCGTCGAAGGCTTTGGAGACTTCCGCCATCAGGCGCAGCAGGATGCGGTTGACCACGAACGCCGGCGCGTCCTGGACAAGGACGGTGGTCTTGCTCAGGGCTTTGCCGAGCGCGAATGCAGTGGCCAGGGCTTCGTCGTTGGTCTTGGGGGCGCGGACGATTTCCACCAGGGGCATGGCGGCAACCGGGTTGAAGAAGTGGAACCCGATGACACGTTCGGGGTGCAGCAGGTCTGCTGCCATCTCCGTTACGGAGAGCGAGGATGTGTTGGTGGCGAGGATGCACTCTGCGGAGACGACTGCTTCGACCTCGGCGAAGACCTGTTTTTTGACGGAGAGTTCTTCGAAGACGGCCTCTATGACGAAGTCCGCGTCGGCAAAGGCGGTCTTGGATACGGAGCCGGTGATAAGTGTTTTGAGGCGGCCGCCGGCGTCGGGGGTGATGCGTTTCCTGGCGAGCAGCTTGTCGACCTCGCCGTGGACGTAGCCCACGCCTAGGTCCACCCGTGCCTGGTTGATGTCGGTCATGAGCACGGGTACCTGCAATTGCCGGGCGAAGAGCAGCGCCAGCTGGCCGGCCATCAGCCCGGCACCTACAATGCCGACCTTGGTGACCGGGCGGGCCAGATCCGGATCGGGGGCACCGGGCGGATTTTGGGCACGGCGCTGGCGGACGTCGAGAAGCGCGTACACCGAATCCTTGAACTGCGGCGTCAGGATCAGCTCCGTGAGCGCTTCGGTTTCCAGCTTCGCGGATTCGGCCTGGCTGAGGTTCCTGCCGCGTTGGAGCAGGTCCAGCACCCGCCCCGGGGCAGGTGCCGCATCCGCGGTCTTGGATTTAACGATGGCGCGGCCTGCGGTAACGGCGTCGTCCCAGTCCGACGGGGTGCATGATGCCTTCAGGGCCCGCCGCTCCTCGAGCTTTTCACGGACGGCGGCATCAGCGGTGATGATCCGGGCTGCCCAGGCCAGGGATTGTTCCAGGAAATCGCCGGCCTCAAAGATGGCGTCGGCGATGCCGAGGTCGAACGCGGACGTACCGTCGAGGGCTCTGTTGTTGCTTAGGGGGTTCTGGATCATCACCTTTACTGCGTTGGCCGGACCGATCAGCCGGGGCAGCCGGTACACGCCGCCCCACCCAGGGACCAGGCCCAGATACGCCTCGGGCAGTGAGATTCCGTTCGCCGTGTCGGAGACGGAGCGGTAGTCGGCGGCGAGGGCGATTTCCAGGCCCCCGCCGATGGCCGCGCCGTTCATAAATGCGAAGGTCGGTACGGCCATTTCCGCGAGGACACCGAAGACTTCGTGGCCGAGCGCGGCGATGTGACGGGCCGCGTCTGGATCTGTCAGGCCCCGCACGGCCGTCAGGTCAGCACCGGCCACGAAGCTGCGCTCCTGACCGGTTATGCCGACCGCGACAAATTCTCCGGCTGCCGCACGGTCCCCGACGTGATGAAGAACTGTGCGAAGTTCGATCAGTGACTCGGGGCTGAAGGTGGCCGGTTTGCGGTCGCGGCCAGTCAGCGTAATCAGGGCGAAGGTGCCCACTCCGGGCAGCCCGAATTCCTTCAGGAACGAATACGTGGTGCTGACGCTGCCGACCGGAGCGCCGGAAACTGCGGCGCTCACTGGGCTGCCTTGAGGATCAAGGCCTCGCCCTGTCCGCCGCCGCCGCAGAGGGCGACGACGCCGGTCCCGCCTCCCGCGCGGTGAAGTGCGAGTGCCTGGTGCAGGACAAGCCGGGCCCCCGATGCGCCGACCGGATGGCCGAGGGCGATGGCGCCGCCGTCGGCGTTGATCCGGTCCGTGTCGATCCCCAGGTCCCTGGCCGATTGGATAACCACTGAGGCGAAGGCCTCGTTAATTTCAATCAAATCCAGATC
>NZ_JBFTPY010000017.1:0-111499 GCF_056398725.1 Arthrobacter sp. 01T425
CCGGAAATGTACACCCCGGCGAAGCCCTTCTCCTCGATCAGCCGCGCCGAGAGCGGGTTGAACGCGCCGGGGAACTGGGCGATGGTGCCGGAGGCGAGGATTTCGCGGAACCGGATCCGCTTTTGCTCCGGGGTGACTTTCGAATACAACATTAGAAGAGTCCCTTCGGGGCGCCGGCGAGGTCGATCACGCCGTCGGCGGCCTGGATGTTCAGCTGGTCCAGCTCGCCGGCGGCGAGCTCGGGGAGCCGGGCGGCGGCGGCGAGGAAGCGCTCGATCTCCTCGTCGGCCACCAGGCCGGCGGCGAGGGTGCGGAACTTGTTGACGTACTGCTCCCGGGCGAACGGCCGGGCGCCCAGCGGGTGGGCATCGGCGACCGCGATGTCATCGGTGATGACCGTGCCGTCCTTGAGCGTGATCTCCACGGTGCCGCCGAAGGCCTTCTCGGCGATGTCCAGGGAGTGGTAACGGCGGGTCCATTCCGGGTCCTCGACCGTGGTGACCTTGTGCCAGAGTTCCACGGTGTCGGGGCGGGCGGCGCGTTCCGGGGCGTAGGAGTCCACGTGGTGCCAGGTGCCGTCCTGCAGGGCGACAGTGAAAATGTACGGGATCGAGTGGTCCAGCGTCTCGCGGCTGGCCGTGGGATCGTACTTCTGCGGGTCGTTGGCGCCGGAGCCGATCACGTAGTGGGTATGGTGGCTGGTCTTGATCAGCACGGATTCGACATTGGCCGGGTCCGTGACCTCGGGGTGTTCGCCGTTGAGCTTGCGGGCGAGGTCGATCCACGCCTGGGCCTGGTATTCGGCCGAGTGTTCCTTGGTGTACGTGTCCATGATGGCCCGCTTGGCCTCGCCGGCCTCAGGCAGCGGCACGGTGTAGGAGGCGTCCGGGCCGTCCAGCATCCAGGCGATCACGCCGTCTTCGCCCTCGTAGATCGGTACGGGCGAGGTCTGGCCGCGCATCGCACGGTCCGCGGATTCGACGGCCATTTTGCCTGCGAACGCGGGGGCGTGCGCCTTCCAGGTGGAGATTTCGCCCTTGCGGGACTGCCGGGTGGCGGTGGTGGTGTGCAGCGCCTGGCCGACCGACTGGAAGATGGTCTCGACGTCGAGGCCCAGCAGGGTGCCGATGCCGGCGGCGGCGGACGGGCCGAGATGGGCCACGTGGTCGATCTTGTGCTTGTGCAGGCAGATGGCCTTGACCAGGTTGACCTGGATCTCGTAGCCGGTGGCGATGCCGCGGACCAGGTCCCGGCCGCTGGAACCGACGTGCTGGGCGACGGCCAGGACCGGGGGGATGTTGTCACCCGGGTGCGAGTAGTCCGCGGCCAGGAAGGTGTCGTGGTAGTCGAGTTCACGGACCGCGACGCCGTTGGCCCATGCGGCCCATTCGGGGGAGACGCGTTCCTCGATGCCGAAGACCTTGGCGCCCTTGCCGCCGGTGCTGGGGCCGTGGGTGAGGGCCTGGGCCCGGGCCGCGACGATCGGGGCACGGTTCAGCGAGGCAACCGCCACCGAGGCGTTGTCGATGATCCGGTTGATCACCATGTCGGTGACCTCATCGGTGACCTCCACGGGATCCGCGGCGACCTTGGCGATCTTGTAGGCGAGCTGGTCCTCGCGGCCCAGGTTTTCCTCGCTCTTGTAAACGCGGACGTGGTGTTCCTTAACCATGGTGCTCCCTTTGCTGAGGTGTATGGGTGGCTTTGACGTGCGAAAGACTGCGGTGCAGGTGAAGCGTGGTGGCGGCCTCGGCCAGGCGCGGGTTGCCGGCGGCGATCGCCTCGGCGATGGCCGCGTGCTCGGCGGCGGCGGCAGTAAGCCGGGCGGCGTCGTCGGCGGCCAGGCGCCGGACGCGCACGAGGTGGACGCGGAGACTGCGCATGGCCTGGACGAGGTAGGCGTTGGAAATGGCGGCGTCGATGGCCGCGTCCAGCCGTCCGACCAGCCCGTAATAGTCGTGCAGGGCCGGATCCTGTCCGCCGATCAGTTCCGGGGCCTGGAGCAGTTCGCGCCGCAACGCATCGAAGGTTGCGGGGTCGCCGCGCTCGGCGGCCAGGGCGGCGGCCCTGCCCTCGAGGGTTTCGCGCAGTTCGAACAGTTCGTCGATGTCGTCCAGGGAAATGTCGGTGACGACGACGCCGCGGCCGCCCGCCGTCGTCGTCAGCCCTTCGGCCGTGAGCCGGCTCAGGGCCTCCCGCAGCGGGGTGCGGGAGATGCCGAGGCGCGCCGACTGTTCCACCTCCGCGAGCACGGTTCCGGGCAGGAGGCGCCATTCGATGATGTCGTCGCGCAGGGCCGCGTAGGCCTTGTCGCTGGCGCGCATCCTGCCTCCTTCGGTGGCGGCTGTGTCGGGATGGAACAACATCAGTGTATACACGCAACGGCTCTTTGCCCAGCAATTGCCGCCTGTGGTGAACAAATAGCCGAGTTGTGTATACATGGCCCTTGTATCGCCGGTCCGCCCCGGTTTACCCTTGTCTATCATTGGTCGCATCACAACGTCGTGGACAGGATGTACGTCATGGTCACCAAGAGCTACAGGGCAGCCTACGAACGGAGCCTGGAACATCCCGCAGAGTTCTGGCTGGAGGCCGCGGAAGGGATCTCCTGGCAGACGTCCCCGCGGCAGGCCCTCGAGGCGGGCCGGGCACCGCTCTACGACTGGTTTCCGGACGGGGTCCTGAACACGTCGTACAACGCCCTCGACCGGCACGTCGCCCAGGGCAGGGGTCAGCAGGATGCCTTGGTCTACGACTCCGCGATGGTGGGCATCCGGCAGAGCTATACCTATGCGGAACTGACGGACCTCGTGGCCCGGTTCGCCGGTGTCCTGCGCCGCAGCGGCGTCGGCAAGGGCGACCGCGTGGTGATTTACATGCCGATGATCCCCGAGGCCGTGATCGCGATGCTGGCCACCGCACGGCTCGGCGCCGTGCACTCGGTCGTCTTCGGCGGGTTTGCCCCCAAGGAACTTGCCGCCCGCATCCGCGACGCAGCCCCCGCGGCGGTGGTGACGGCGTCCGGCGGCATCGAGCCGTCGCGCCGGATTGAGTACCTGCCTGCCGTCGCCGAGGCCCTCAGTATCGCCGGCGCCGCCGAAACCCCGGTGCTGGTCAAGGCCAGGGACGGCTTCGGCTCGACGGTGGCCTCCATGGCGGCCGAGCACCCCGGGTGGCTCGACTGGGACACCGAGATGGCCTCCGCCGAGGCGGCCGCGCCGGTGGACGTCAAGGCGACGGACCCGCTGTACATCCTCTACACCTCGGGCACCACCGGCTCGCCCAAGGGCGTGGTGCGGGACAACGGCGGCCACGCCGTGGCCCTGAAATGGACCATGGAAAACCTCTACGACGTCGGCCCCGGCGACGTCATGTGGACCGCCTCGGATGTCGGCTGGGTGGTGGGCCACTCCTACATCGTCTACGGTCCGCTGCTGGCCGGCGCCACCACGGTGCTGTACGAAGGCAAGCCGGTGGGGACGCCCGACGCCGGCGCGTTCTGGCGGGTCATCCAGGACCACAAGGTCAACGTGCTGTTCACCGCGCCCACCGCGCTGCGGGCCATCCGCAAGGCCGACCCTGAGGGCCGGTTCCTGGACAAGTACGACATTGCCAGCCTGCGGACCCTGTTCGCGGCCGGCGAGCGGCTGGACACCGATACCTTCCACTGGGCCTCCCGGGTGCTCGGTGTTCCGGTGGTCGACCACTGGTGGCAGACGGAGACGGGCTGGGCCATCTGCGCCAACCCCCGAGGCCTCGGCGGACTGCCGATCAAGGCCGGGTCGCCGAGCGTCCCGATGCCCGGCTTCCGGCTCAACGTCGTCGACGGCGCGGGCGGGGACGTCGAGGCCGGCACGGAAGGCAACATCGTCCTCGGCCTGCCGCTGCCGCCTGGCACCCTGACCACGCTCTGGCGCAACGACGACCGCTACATTTCCTCCTACCTCCAGGCGTTTGAGGGCTACTATGCCACCGGTGACTCGGGCTACCGGGACGAGGACGGCTATGTCTTCGTCATGGGCCGCACGGATGACATCATCAACGTCGCCGGACACCGGCTCTCCACCGGCGCCATGGAACAGGTGATCGGCCAGCACCCGGCAGTTGCCGAATGCGCCGTGATCGGCCTCGCCGACCCGCTCAAGGGCCAGCGGCCCAGCGGCTACGTGGTCCTCAAGTCCGGGGTGGACGTGCCCGAGGAAGTCCTGGTCAAGGACCTGATCGCCCTGGTCCGGCGCGACATCGGGGCCGTGGCGGACTTCAAGCACGTCACCGTGGTGGATGCCCTGCCGAAGACCCGTTCGGGAAAGATCCTGCGCAAGACCATGCGCCAGATCGCCGACGGCGAGACCTACGTGGTGCCCTCCACGATCGAGGACGCCGGCGTGATCGACGCGCTGCTCGACACCCTGCGCCCCGGCCCTACGGAGTGACCGGAGCAGCCTCGTGGTCTAGTGATAGTCGCCGGCCCGTTCGCGGGCGATTTCCAACAGGGTGGAGTGGAAGGCCACCTCGGCCGGGGCATAGACCTTGTCCTCCCGCTGCGCCAGCAGTATTCTCCGCAGCGGGGCAGCGGAGCCCAGGCTCAGCACCTTCACGTCGGGATGCTGAAGTGCCACGGCGGTTTTGGGCACCATAGCCACGCCCATTCCCACGCTGACCATGGCCTGGGCCTCCTGGTAGTCGTTGGCCAGGAAGGCAATCTCCGGTTCGAATCCGGCGTCGTGAGCGGAACGCTGCAGCACCTCCACGACGGGGTGGGCCTCGGCGCGCACGATCCAGGACTCGTTGCGCAGGTCTTCCATGCGTACCTGCTCCCGCTCGGCGAGTGGATGGCTGCGGGCCACCAGGATAACGGTGCTCTCCCGGAAGACCTCGGTTACGCGGATGGAATCGTCCCGGAACGGGTTCCAGGGGTAATCCCAGAGCAGGCACAGACCCGTGACCCCGGACTGCAGATCTGCGACGAGTTCGTCGAAGCGGGCGCTGCGCAAAGAGAGGCTGATGGCCGGGTAGCGCTTCTTGAAGGTCCGGATGACGATGGGCAGGAAGGATCCGGCCAGGGTTGGGAATGTACCCACAGTCAGGGAACCGCGTCTGAGGCCGGCAATCTGGCCCAGGTCGGACCGGGCTGCCTGCATCTGCCAGACGATCTTGCGGGCGTGGCCGGCCAGAACCTGGCCGGCCTCGGTGGGCACCACCCCGCGGGAGCGGCGGGTGAGCAGAGGCTGCCCCACTTCCTGTTCGAGCTTGCGCAGCTGCTGGGAGACGGCCGAGGGCGTGTACATCATCAACTCGGCCGCCGCGGTGATCGAGCCCTGCTCCACCACCTCCAGCAGAAGCGCCAGCCGCCTTATGTCGAACAAATCCTGACCTTCGTCCTTTAGCAACGCTTCACCCTTCTTCGCCTTTGGTTCATTCCCTGCCGGGACGAGGCCTGCCTTGAGGACTTCGAGCACTTTTCCTGGCAACGGAGGCTTTGCAGCTGGGGAATAATCCTCCAGCGCTCTATGAATTAAGCAATCCTACATCCCCCTGAAAAAATCCAACATTGTCTAAAGTTGTGATCTGGCTCAATCTCTTTTCAGGTCCTCATTCAAGTCTGAGGCACGAGGAGAAGCGGGAAACACCATGAAGATCGAAGCCCAATGGATGCGCGGAGGCACCAGCAAGTGCTGGGTGTTCGAAGCGGAGCATCTTCAGGCGGGCGGCATCAGCCTGGATGTGCTGCTGCCGCGGCTGTTCGGCAGCCCGGATCCGCGCCAGATCGACGGCGTCGGCGGCGCCACCTCGACCACCAGCAAGGCCGTGATCGTGCACCGGCCCGTCAGTGGCGACGTCGACGTTGAGTACACCTTTGCCCAAGTCGGTGTCGAAGAGGCCGCGGTGGACTGGGGCAGCAACTGCGGGAACGGCTCGGCGGTGGTGGGTCTGTACGCCATCGAGAAGGGCTGGGTGCTCCCCAACGGAGACGTCACCCGGATCGTCACCCGCAACACCAACACCAACCAAATCATCGTCCAGCGCGTGGCCACCCCTGCCGGAGCCCTGGCCTCCGTTCCGGACGCCCGGACGCCAGGCGTACCCTTCCCGGGCTACGCTGTGGGGCTCGGCTTCCAGGACCCTGCCGGCAGGACCACCGGTGCGCTGCTGCCCACCGGTGCGGCCACTGACACCCTCACCGCCGGCGGAACCCGCTGGACTGTGTCGATGGTCGACGCCGGAGCGCCCGTCGTGATCGTCAACGCCGAAGAACTGGGCCTGGACCCGGCCAGGTACGACAGCTGGCGCGCCGGAGTGGAGCTGCAGCTGGATACCCTGGAGCAGATCCGGCGGCAGGCGGCGGTGCGGATGGGGCTGGTCCGCACAACAGCCGAAGCGGCCCGGGCCATCCCCAAGCTCGCCATCGTCGCCGCGCCCGCCCCGGCCGACCCAGACTGCGACGCCAACGTCATGATGCTCTCCATGGGCAAGCCCCACCCGGCCCTGGCCATCACCGGCAGCATCGCCCTGACCCTGGCCGCCCGCACCCCCGGCACCGTGCTGCACACCATTACGGGCGACTCCCTGGGGAGCACGCTCCGGCTCCGCACCCCCGCCGGGGTCATCGAGACCTGGAGCGAGGAGCACGACGGGACGCTCCTCGTAGGCGTCGACCGCACGGCCCGCACCATCGCCACAACCATCATCCATCTCCCCGAGGTCCCCGGCAGCGCCGTCGCTGCCTCCCTCGCGGGAGCCACCCGCTGAGGAGACCATCATGACCAAGACTGAGCACCGCACCGCTGTCGCTGCGGACCAGACCCGGGACAACGATGCCCCGCGTCCAACCCGCCGCCGCCGAATCCTGCTGGCGGCGGCCGCCGGGTTCGCGTTCCTGGCTTTGATTGCGCTCGTGCTGGGGGGTGATATCTTCAACCCTTCGGCCACCCCGCAACCGGAGCACTCCATGACCGCTGTCCAAATCATCCCGCTCGTCATCCTCGTCATTATGTTCATCGTCGCCACGAAATGGCCGCTGAACATCGGCGTGATGGGGCTGGTTGCCTCCTTCGGCGTCGGCTATTTCATGCTCGGAATGACGGACAAGCAGATCCTCGAAGAGTTCCCCGCCAGCATCGTCGTGACGATCATCGGAGTCACGTACTTCTTCAGCATGGCCCAGCGGAACGGCACCATCGACATCATCGTCCAGACCTGCGTACGCCTCGTCAGGGGCAAGACGATGCTGCTGCCCTGGGTGTTCTTCCTGATCGCTGCTGCGCTCACGTCACTGGGCACCTTCTCGCCGGCCGCCGTCGCGCTGCTGGCGCCGGCGGCCATCGGCTTCGCCTACGAGTCCCGGATCCATCCCGTCTTGATGGGCGCATTCATCATCAACGGAGCCCACGCCGGCGGCTTTTCCCCGCTGTCCGTCGCCGGCGTGCTGGTGCACGACATCGCCCTGAAGAACGGATTTCCCATTTCCCAGGGCGCACTCTTCATCGCCAGCTTCGCTCTTAACCTCATTCTCTCCGTGCTCACCATCGTCCTGTTCGCCCTCCTGGGCAGGCTGCGGGACGGCGAAGGCGGCCAGCATGCCGACGTCGACACCGCCCGCACCAGCCGCCCTCGCGGGCAGCAGATCCTCACGCTGGCACTGATCGCGGTGATGCTCGTGTGCACCCTGGGCTTCCACCTGCCGATCGGCTTTGTCGCACTCTCCGCCGGGCTCCTGCTGGCGCTGGTCAACATCAAAGAACACCAGACGTTCATCGGCGGTGTCTCCTGGTCCACCGTCCTGCTGGTAGCCGGCATGATCACCTATGTCTCCCTGCTCCAGCACGTTGGCGTCATCGACACCCTCGCCGAGCAGGCTCTGGCACTGGGCGCACCGCTGCTGGTGGCGCTGGTCCTCTGCTATGTCATTGGCGTCGGCTCAGCCTTCGCCTCCTCCACGGCGTTGCTGACCGCGTTCATTCCCCTGGCCGGTCCGCTCCTGGCTACCAGCTCGCTGAGCGCATCAGGAACGGTCGCGGCGCTGGCTATAGCTGCCACGGTGGTGGATGTCTCGCCCTTCTCCACCGACGGTGCGCTGGTGGTCGCCAACGCCCGCGACAACGACAGGCAGCGAGTGTACCGGCAGCTGATGGCCTATGCCGGGGGAGTGGTGCTCGTAGCCCCGGCCCTCGCCTGGGTCCTGCTGGTTCCCACCGGCATCATGTAACCGCGCGGCCACCGGCGGTGCGGCTACCGATAGCCGGGCCGACCCCGCCGCATTGAATGAAGTCTTCGTTTGCGGCAAGTAACCACGCAGAAGGCCCGGACACACAGTGTCCGCCGGCACCAGACCGCAGTGGGGCGGCGAATGATGATCACCCGGATCATCGCCTATTCGCAACGCGCGCCGCCCCGCTGCCCTGACACGTCAACAGCGGCCGCATGGCACTAAGCATCCGCGATCATCCCGCCACAAGGAAACCGCCGGGACGGCATTTCGCGGCAGTGTTTCCCGGGATTGCCGGCAAGTGCCCTCCCGGTGACGGTAACGGGGAGCGGCAGGCCTACGTCCGCGGCCGGTTCCAGCGGTATTCGTTCTCCGGCCGCCCGGGGGCGCCGTAGCGGGCGGCGCGGGAGACCGTTCCGGCGTCGGCGAGGTATTCGAGGTAGCGCCGGGCGGTGACCCGGGACATCCCGAGCGCCTCCATGACCTCGCTGGCCGACACCGCCTCGGCCTGCTGCTTGATGTAGTCCTGGACGGATTCCAGCGTGGATACGGCCAGGCCCTTGGGCAGCGACAGCTCGGACGGGGCACGGAGGCTGGCGAAGGCCTGGTCCACATCGCTTTGGGACGCCCGGGCTCCGGCTTCCCCGGCCAGGGGTGCGGCCAGCTGCTCGCGGAACAGCCGGTAGCTGGCGAGCTTGTCCGCAAAGGTCGCGTAGGTGAACGGTTTGATCAGGTACTGGACCACGCCGGTGGCCACCGCGCTGCGGACAATGTTCAGTTCCCGCACCGCGGTGATGGCGATGATGTCCGCGAACAGTCCGGCCGCCCGCATCCGGCGTGCGATGTCCAGCCCGTGGAGGTCCGGGAGGTTCATGTCCAGCAGGACCAGCTCCACCGGATTGCCTGCCGCGGAGAATTCGGTGAGCAGGCGCAGGGCGGACTGGCCGTCGGGCGCGGAGCCCGCCAGGGTGAAACCGTCCAGCCTTTCTATGTAGGCGGCGTGCGCTGCGGCAGCGATGGGCTCGTCCTCGACGACGAGTACCCGGATCTCGCTCATGGTTGTCCCTCGGTAGTGACCGGCAGCGGAGTGACCGGCGGTGTTGTGACGGGCAGAGTGACGCGGAACAGCGCCCCGGCCGGGCTGGTGATTGTCATGGTACCGCCCAGCCGCTGTACCGCCTGGCGCACCAGGGCCAGTCCAAGGCCGCGTCCGAACGGTCCCGGGGCCTTGGTGCTGAAACCATGCCGGAAGACGTCCTCCACGGCCGCGGGATCGATCCCGGGGCCGCTGTCCTCCACGGTAATCTCCAGGGCGGAGCCGGTGGTCTCGACGGTCAGCTCCACGAGCCGGGGTGCCGGCGCCTCGGCCGCGGCGTCGATGGCATTGTCCAGCAGGTTCCCCAGGATGGCCACGAGGTCCTGCACGGCCAGTCCGGTCACGGCCGTGGAACCGCTGGTATTGAGGGTCAGTTCGACGCCGCGTTCGTGTGCTTCGGCTGCCTTGCCCATGATCAGGGCGCCGAGCACGGGTTCCTCGATGGAGCTCACAATGTCATCCGTGAGCCGCTGGCTCAGTTCCAGGTCTTTGGTGGCGAAGTCCAGCGCCTCGGGGCCCCGGCCCAGTTCCATGAGCGAGACGATGGTGTGGAGCCGGTTGGCGTGTTCATGGGTCTGGGCGCGGAGCGCGTCCGAGAGCGTGCGCATCGTCTCGAGTTCACTGCCCAGGGATTCGATCTCGGTACGGTCCCGGATGGTGGCGACCGTTCCATAAACAGGAGTGCCAGCGCCGGCAGCGCCGGACTTCGCTCCGCGCGGGCGGGCGCTGGCAGATTCGGGTCCCACCGCGGGGCCCTGGTTGACCACCAGGATCCGCGAGCCGGTCAGGTGGATCTCATCCAGGGCGGTCCGCCCCGATTCGAAGAGCTCTTTGAGGCTGGGGGCCAGCGGCAACTCCGCGAGGGAGGGCGCCGCCTGGCGGCCGCCCCCCGCAACCCCGCGGTCAGCGCCGGAGGTGGGACCGCCGTCGGCGGACTGCTTCCTCAACCCGAGCAGTTCGGCGGCCTGGTCGTTGTACATCACCACTTTGCCCTTGGGGTCGATGAGGATCACGCCCTCGCGCACCGAATGCAGCACCGATTCGTAGTACGCGAAGAGCTGGCCCAGCTCTTCGGGGCCCCAGCCGCGGGTCACCCGGCGCAGGTACCGTCCCAGGAGCCAGGCCGCCGCCGACCCGCCGGCCAGCAGCGCCAGGCTGATGGCCAGCAGCGCCGGCAGCCGGCCGGAGAGTGCGACGTCCACCGTCCGGACCGTCACGCCCGCGGCCACGAGCGCCCGGACCTTGCCGTCGGCATCCTTGACCGGGGCGATGGTGCGCACCGACGGGCCGAGGGTGCCGGCCACGACTTCCGTGAACACCTGGCCATGGAGGGCCGCGTCAATGGAGCCGATATACGGTTTGCCCAGTTCCTCATCCCGCGGGTGGGTCCAGCGCGTGCGGTCCGGGGCCATGATCGTGATGAAATCCGCGTCGGCGTCGTTCATGGTCTTCAGGGCATACGGCTGCAGCAGGGCCGTGGGATCGGCCGAGTCCGCCGCCGCCAGGACGAAGGGGGCGTCGGCGACGGCGGTGGCGATGCCGGCCATCCGGCGTCCGGCCTCGTCGTAGGCGTGATCGCGCGCGTCCACGAACACGGCCGTGCCAACGATGGCCGTCAGGGCCACCACGAACAGCAGGTTGGCCGCAAACAGCCTGCGGGCGATGCTCCAGCGCCGGATCATCAACACCTTCCATGACCAATATGAACGCAAGGGTGATGCGCGTCACCTTCTCATCAATGATGGGGTTACACGCAAGAAGGACAAGAGCGGACCACAGCCAGGACCGCACCAAGTCCAGCCTATCCAAGGAGAACACCATGGCCTCTCAACGAGGAGAGTCAGCAGCACCGGCCGCCGCTCCGGCCAAGAAGCGCAAGGGACTGGACAAGTCCCACTACCTCTACATCGCAGTCATCGTAGCCGTGATTGCAGGTGCCGTTATCGGCCTGCTGTTCCCCGAGGTCGGCAAATCCCTCAAACCACTCGGCGACGGCTTCATCAAACTCATCAAGATGATGATCGCGCCCGTGATCTTCTGCACCATCGTGCTGGGCATCGGCTCCATCGCCAAGGCCGCCACGGTCGGCAAGGTCGGCGGCCTGGCGCTCGCCTACTTTGTGGTCATGTCCACGTTCGCCCTGGGGATCGGCCTGGTGGTCGGCAACCTGATCCACCCGGGCGAGGGCCTCAAGCTCGCCCCCTATGATCCGAACAAGAAGGCGGCAGTCGACAGCACGGTTGACTTCCTGCTGGGCATCATCCCGGGCGACATTCCCGTGTTGCCGACCCTCCTCGCCGCGATCCTGGTCGGCTTCGCGCTGCAGAAGATGGGCCCGCAGGGAGCCCCGATCCTCAAGGCCGTCGGTTACGGCCAGGCCCTCGTGTTCCGCATCCTCATCATGATCATGTGGCTGGCCCCGGTCGGAGCCTTCGGCGCGATCGCCGCAGTGGTCGGTGCAACCGGCTTCCAGGCCATCATCAGCATGGCGACCCTGATGGGCGCCTTCTACATCACCTGCGCCCTGTTCATCGTCGTGATCCTCGGCGGCCTGCTCAAGGCGGTCGCAGGCGTCAGCATCTTCAAGCTCATGAAGTACCTCGGCCGCGAATACCTGCTGATCTTCTCCACGTCCTCCTCCGAAGCCGCGCTGCCCCGCCTGATCGCGAAGATGGAACACCTCGGCGTGTCCAAGCCCGTCGTGGGTGTCACGGTCCCCACCGGGTACTCCTTCAACCTCGACGGGACCGCCATCTACTTGACCATGGCCGCACTGTTCGTCGCCAACGCCATGGGCACGCCGCTGGACCTTGGCGCCCAGGTTTCCCTGCTGGTCTTCATGATCATCGCCTCCAAGGGTGCCGCCGGCGTCACCGGTGCCGGCCTGGCCACGCTGGCCGCCGGACTCCAGGCGCACGCACCCCAACTGCTGGGCGGCGTGGGCATGATCGTCGGCATCGACCGGTTCATGTCCGAGGCGCGCGCCCTGACCAACTTCACCGGCAACGCCGTCGCCACGGTGCTGATCGGCACCTGGGTCAAGGAGATCGACGGCGGACGCGTGGACCGTGTCCTGGCCGGTGCCGAGCCGTTCGACGAAGAGACGATGCTGGCCGGCCACTCCGGCGCACAGGATGCCGCCGAACAGCCCGCACAGCCGGCACAACCGGTCCTGGCACACGCCTGAACCCGCGCCTGCACCGTCCCGAACCACGCCGGAACCGGCCAGGGCCGCACCCCGGCCCTAAACTGACAGGACGCACTACCGCTCGATGACGCCCCAAGCGCCCGGCAGCCCAGCTGCCGGGCGCTTGGGCGTTCGGTTCAGCCCTCCTCGGCGCCGAAGGGGGTGACCACCGTGCGGCGGGGCGTCCCGGCGTCGTCGTAGCTCAGGGTGCTGACACGGACGCCGTACAGCGCGGAAAGCTGCGCATCGGCGAGGAGCGGCCCGGCAGGCCCGGTCACCACACCCGCGGCGCCCATGAGGACCACCGAGTCCGCGAGGAACAGGGCGTGGTCCGGGTGATGGGTGCTCACGAGCAGCGACATCCCGGTCCGCACGAGTTCCCTCAGCAGCTGGAGGACCCGGACCTGGTTCTTCAGGTCCAGCCCGGTGGACGGCTCATCCAGGACGAGGAGCCGCGAACCGCCCGCGATAGCCCGTGCAATGAGGACCAGCTGCTGCTCGCCCCCGCTCAGCGTCGGAAACAGCCGGTCGGCCAGGGCGGCGATCCCCACCCGGTCCATGGCGCGGAGCGCGGCGGCCCTGTCCCGGCTGCCGGGGGAGCGGAAAACGCCGATGTGGCGGGCACGGCCCATGACCACCATGTCCAGGGCCGGGTAGCCGAACGTGCTGCCGCGCGCCTGGGGAACATAGCCCGCCGTCTCGGACCTGCGCACCGCACCCTCCTGTACGGCCAGCATGCCGGCCGCGCAGCGCACCAGGGTCGTCTTGCCGCTGCCGTTGGGCCCCAGGACCGCGGTCACGGTGCCCGGCGGCACCGAGAAGCTGAGATCCTTGAACACCCAGTTCTGCGGCGAATAGCCAAACCCGGCCCCGCGCAGCTCAAGCACCGTCCCAGATCCTCTCCCGGTTCCGGCGCAACAGCACGAAGAACACCGGTGCGCCGATCAGGGCGGTCAGGACGCCCAACGGGATTTCCCCGGCCGTGGCGGTGCGCGCGATGGTGTCGATGGCGATCAGGTAGGCCCCGCCCAGCAGGAAGGAGACCGGCAGCAGCACCCGGTGGTCCGGTCCCACCCACATGCGTGCGAGGTGCGGGATGACCAGCCCCACCCAGCTGATGACGCCGCTGACGGCGACGGCCCCGGCGACCATGAGAGCCACGGCGGCGAGGACCGCCCAGCGCAGGGGGCGGGGCCGGAGCCCCAGGGCGGTGGCGTCGTCGTCGCCGAGCGAGAGCACATTGATCCGCCACCGGAGGGCCAGCAGGACGACGCCGCCGGCAGCGATGGGAATGAGGGCCACCAGCACTTTCGCCCAGGTGGCGGTGGAGACACTGCCAAGCAGCCAGAAAACGATGGCGGGCAAGGTGGTGAACGGGTCCGCCAGATACGTCACCAGGGCCACCAGGGCGGAGAAGAAGGAGGCCGTGACGATTCCTCCGAGGACCACCATGAGGATGTGGGCGCCGCCCCGCCCGGACGTGATGAGGAAGACGATTCCCAGTGCCAGCAGCCCGAAGCCGAACGATCCGCCCACGAGGGCGACGGGGCCCAGGCCCAGCAGCAGGGCCAGGGCACCGCCGAAGGAGGCGCCTGAGGAGACGCCGATGACCTCAGGGCTGACCAGGGGATTGCGGAACACGGCCTGCAGGGCCGCGCCGCCGATTGCGAGGGCGCCACCGACCAGCAGGGCCAGCAGGACCCTGGGCAACCTGACCAGCAGCACCACGTTTTCCTCGGCCGCGGGAACGCCCGGGCCGAAGGGAACTATTCGCGACGCCAGGATCTGCACGACATGGTCCAGGGACACGCTGTAGCGGCCGCTGGCGAGTGCAACCGCCGACACGGCCGCCAGGACTGCTCCTGAGAGCAGGCATGGACCGATGACCTGGCGCAGCCCCGGTCCCCGGCCGCCGGGGGGTCCCGTGGTCAGAGGCTGGGCCTCACGAAGCATCGAACTGCCGGTAGTTGGCCGAGGTGCCGTTGGCTTCGGTCCAGAGGATCTTGTCCAGCTCCGGCGCCGATGGCCGGTAGCGGTACAGGAAGTCGAAGTAGTCGTTTGTCTCGTCCCTCAGCGTGGAGCGGTTGCCGGAGGGGAAACTGACATCTGTGAGCCAGCGCCACATCAGTGGCGATTCCTGGCCGGGGGGATCCCAGCGGTAGCCGCCCAGCGGGACCTTGTAGACGCGGCGGGAGCGCACGGCGGAGACGCTTTGCCACACCGGGTTGCCGTAGACGTCGGCGGGCATCGCGTCGTCGAAGTTCCCGAGCAGGATGATGTCCGGATCCCAGGCCAGGACCTGTTCGACGTCCACGCCCACCATGCCCTTGCCCTGAAGGCCCTGCGGGCCGGTGGCGGGGTTGTGTGCCCCGATGAGCTTGATGTAGAAGTCGTTGTAGCTGCCGTTTCCGGCTACCTTGAGGCCGCCGCTGAACCTGTTGAAGTAGATGATGCCCGGGCCGCCGGTGCCGCGGGCGGCGGCCTCGGCCTGGATGGCCTTCTGTTGCCCGTCGCTGCGCGCCTTCATCTGCACGGCCCGGTCCGGCCGGCCCAGCATCGTTGCGAAAAGCGCGGTCCACGTGTCCACGTCCTGCTGCGTGCCGGTGTTCGTGATGCCCAGGACCTTCAACCCGGCCTGTTCCAGGGGTGCCGTCAGTTGCGCATCGCTCCACTGGACCACGACGTCGGGGTTCAGTGCCCGGATGCTTTCGACATTGGGCGTGAAGTCGGTCGTGGCGATGTCGTGCGGGATGTTCAGGGTCTCCGGGTACATGGTGCCCATGGCGCCGTCGCGCATGGCGACCCATGAGGCGTTGTGCATCCCGGCCAGATGGCCGGCGCCCTGGTCGACGGCGGCCAGCAGGGAGGCGGCGGGCATGGGAATGGTCACCACCCGGGTGACCGGGCGGTCGAAACTCAGGACCGTCCCGCGCTGGTCCGTCACCTGGATCCCGGCCGGGCCGGAGGCGGAACCCGGGGGCGCAGTACCGGCAGCCCCTGCCGTCGGCGTTGACTGCGGCGACGACTGTGGCGCCGTGCCGGCCGCGGCGCAGGAAGCGAGGAACAGCGCCCCTCCGCCGTAGAGGGCCGCTGCCAGTACAGATCGTCGGTTGGCTTCGGGGACGCTCATCGGCCTACCTCCCGGGAAGGACCGCGCGCAACGGCCATTCGCTCCGCGCCGGCCACAGCAATGGTCCCGGTGCGGCATTTCCTCACAGCATCCGCCGAATGCGCAGGGGTGTCAATGCCGGTCACGACGGGCATTGTTCGCCGATGGGCGCCGGTGCTAGCCTCGCTGATATCCCCTGTGAAATGAGGCCACGGGATGGAAATCAACGGCGCCCAACTGTTTGTCCGCTACGCGTATCCGCCGAATTCGCGGGGCAGCTGCGGGCCGCCTGACAGCGACGCGCTGCTGCACTATGGCCAGTCCGGGGTGACCGACGCGGGCCTGCGCGAACTTGCGAAGGGGTTCGCCGGCGCCTGGCCGTACCTGGAGCTCATCGCAGGTGCCACCGGCAACCCGGACCCGCTGGACTACGCGGTGGTGGAGGCCTACTGGGTGGGAAACACGCTGCTGGACTCCGTGGGTGTGCGCAGCATCGGCAATTCCATGGAGGACCGGTTCCGTGCACGGACCGGGCATCAGTTCCCGCATCTGATGGAAGGGGTCCTGGCCGGCGGCGTCCCGCATCACAGCTTCCACGTCCTGGAAATCTATCCGTGGACGGGACTCTTGCGCGATGACAGGCGCTCATCCACGGCCCTGAATGTCCTTGACCAATGCCGCATCCGGTGGGGCGAGGTGGTGGCCGTCGAAGGGGACAGCGCCCTCGTTCGCTCGCGGCCCCTGGCGTGGGACGGGATGGCGCTGTCGCTGGGGGAACCGGTGATCGAGACGGCCAAGTACGCCGTGGCCGGGTCCGGCTTCATCGCTGACCTCATGCCCGGGGACATGGTGTCCCTCCACTGGGACTGGGTGTGCGACCGGCTCTCGGCCGCCCAGCTCCACCGGCTCCAGCACTACTTTGCGCGCCACCTCAAGATCGCGAATTCCGGTGTGGAGCACCGCGGCGCAGCGATCGCCCTCGAATAGCGGCGCCTTTCGATCCTTCAGTGGGGGAGTTCCTTCAGTGGGGGAGATCCTTCAGTGGGGGAGTGAAGGCTACGGGACCGTGTCGGTGGGGTCCGGGCCCCGTCCCATGAGCTCAAGTCCCGTCATCGCACGGTCGGCGCCTTCCTGGTCCACGCGTTCCAGGGCGAAGCCCATGTGGATCAGGACCCACGTGCCGCTCTCCACGGGGCCGTCATCGAGGAGGCCAATGTTGATTTTGCGCTCCACTCCGGCCACATCCACGAGGGCGAGTTGCCCGTTGTAGCCGTCGATCACTTCGATGATCCGGCCCGGTATTCCCAGACACATCCGTGGTTCCTCCTCAGCCTGTTTCATCCGGAGCCGCGCTCGCGGGCGCTGCGTCTGCGTTCGTGATGCGGGCTGTGACCAGGGTGCGGACTGCTTCCACGGCTGCCGGAACGGCGCGGGACACGTCCTCGGACAGTCCCATGCCCTCGTCCGTTCGCCCCGCGATGCAGCCGACCAGGTAGGTCTCCGGCAGCGATCCGCCCAAAACACGCAGACGGCGGAGGACAGCCAGCGGGTCCATGCCATGCGGATCGAAGGCCGGATTGGCCCGCAGGCCGGCCGGCGTCAGCGGACCGCCGCTTTCCAGGTCCTCCACCCGGATCTTCAGGATCCGAAGCGTTCCCGCGCCCGCGCTCCCGTCCGCCGGGGCCGGGAGCACATCCACGAGCACCAGCGCATCCACCCCGTCCAGGAGATCGTAGGCGAGGTGCAGCCCGCGGATCCCGTAGTCCCGCACCTGGACCTCCTCCGGCGCCCAGCCGGGCAGGCCGGACACCTCCTCGGCCAGCCGGCGGGCGACGGCCGGCCCAAATCCGTCGTCGCGAAGGAACACGTTCCCCACGCCCGCCACGAGGACCCCGCTCACACCGGGCCTCACATGCTCCGCATTCGCACGTAGCGCTTGATGTCCGGAATTGAACGCAGGCCGACGACGGCTGCTGCCAGGCCCGCGGCCAGCAAGAGCACGACTGTCATGATGCCCAGAGCTTTCATGGTGATGGTTCCTTTCCGTTGTCCGGGGCCGGCGCCGCGGTGAGCGGCACGAGTTCCTCGGGGGCGAAATACAGATACCGTCCGTACCACTCCTGCAGTTCGGCGGCGGGGTCGGCCTCGAGGACCACCGCGACGTGCGTTCCGCCGTCGACGTCGAAGTGGACTCCGGTGACGCGCCCCGACTTGCCGGCGAAGAAGAGGTCCTGGGCGTCGGCGCGGCGCAGCGGGACAACCCGCACCCTGCTGCCGCGTGAGATCGGGACGCCGTCGATGAAGACGGTGTCCGATCCCGGATCCACGGCGGCGTCCCGGGCCGGATCCCACCACGGTGTGCCGGTGTCCGCGTCGGAGGCGCCCGGAACCGAGAATTCCGGAACTGAGAACTCCGGATAGGCCGGGACCTCGGGGCCGGGGAAGCCGTCGCCTCCGATGCTCCCGGGTCCGCGGGGCGCACCGGCATGCGGGTTCCGCAGGATGCCGTGCAACTGCTGGAGCTCCTCTGCCGTCATGTTTTCGCAGCGTTCGATGATCGCCGCGGCCCGGGCATCGGTTGACCGGGCCTCCGCCTTTTCCGCATCGGTCAGGGTGAGCACCCGCAAGGTCAGGATTTCATCGATCTCCGTCGCGTCGAACAGTTCCACGGTGCTTTCCGGTGCCACCGCCGGATGGTCATAGAGGATGATCGGGGACAGGAGCAGGACATCGCGCTGCCCCTCGGGGCCGGCGAGCACGGGCCAGCAGCGGTGCTGGCTGCACGAAGCCGCCGCCGCCGCTGCCCATTCCGGCGGATCGATCACCGACTGGAAGTCGGCATCGTGGACGGCGAGCAGGACATGGGCTCCGATGAACGAGTACTCGATGGCGGTACGCGTGTCGGTGGCCGCTGCCGCCGCGTTCTCCACCGTGACCCTGAGCCGCCACAGCGGCCCGTGGGCCGGCCCCCCCGCTGCCGCCGCCGCGGCATCTGCTCCGGCGGCCTGCCCCGGCGCCACCACTTGCGCCGCCAGCAGGCGCACCTCCCCACGAAGCTCCCGCCGCCGGCGCACAAGCCGGCCGGCAATGGCGCCGGCGGAATCCAGCACGGGCTCGATGTCCTCGTTCGCCGGCACGTTCACCGGCGCGGACACGCCCGCGGCAAGCTGGCCGAGGCTGTACGGCCCGAGGGTGATCTCCTGATCCGTTGCCTCGTCCCAGCTAAGCCACCGGGAGGCGCCGACGGTGAGTTCGTCGACGGGCGTGAATCCGCCGTCATCCGCGCGTTCGGCGGACCGTCTCTGGAGGTGCAGGAAGCGCAGGTGCACGTCGACCCGGGCCGCGGGTCCCGGCTCGAGGAGGCAATCCGCTGCCATGTCCGGCGCTTCGCCGGCACCGGATTCAGCCGCGCCCGGCGGCCCGAGCACGCCGAACTGCCAGCGGGCCTGGTTCTTGGCGGACGAGGCGCGGTAGGGGTACAGGAGGTATCCCTCGTAGAGGACGGCGTCGGCGACGGCGCGGGCCAGGCTGAGTCCGGTGTTCACGGCACCGGGTCGCCCGCCCCGGCCAGCAGCCCCTCGATAGCGGCCTCCCAGGAAATCAAGCCGTGGACCGCCTTGTACCTGGCCAGGGCCGCGAGGACGTCGCGGTCCAGGCGGATCCATCCCTGGTTCGGGAAGAATGCGTCCATCAGCGAGCGCCAGGCCGCCACGGGCAGGGCGTACCGGGTTTCCCGGTCCCAGGGAATCTGCTCGACGCCGAAGCCCGCCGCGCCGCGCGTGAAGACCGTCCCGGAGAAGAGGAACTCCAGCGGGACCGTCCCGTCCCGCAGGGAGTTCAGGTATTTTGCCGCTGCGACGTCGAAGTCGAACGTGCAGGGCAGCGGCAGGTCAACGTCGGCACTGTCCGCAAATCCCTGGACCAGGACGCCGCTGTGCATCCAGATGAAGGGCTTGAGTGTGGTGGGCCACCGTCCGCGGGTGCCGAAGAGTTCCAGCAGCCCGGCTTCCTCGTCGGCATCGTAGCCGCGGCGCTGGGCCAGGATCCGCACCTGGCACCGCAGGGCCATGGCATGGACGGCGGCGCCACTCTTCTCCTGGATCCGCAGGCGCGCGGTCAGCTGGGGTGCGGCCGCGTAGGGCTCCGGGGCGATGTCCAGCACACTGAATTCGAGCTCAACCATGGCGTCCCTCCAAGTCTGCCGCGGGGGCGCCCGGCCTGCTGCGGCGGCTGATCCGGTCGAAGAATCCCGCGAGCTCCTGGCGGGACTCCTGGCCGCCGTCGAAGCCCTTCCATACCCGCCGCAGGCGGCCCACCAGCTCGTAGCACGCATCGATGGGGACCAGGTGGCAGTCCGCCCGGTCCCGGTCGGGGCCGGGGGCGCGGATCAGCAGGGCTTCCGTGTCGGGGGCGAGCACGGTGATGGCCGGGTTGGCCGCCTCGACCGACGCCCAGGCAGCCAGGGGAAGTTCGGACTCCGTGGCGCCCGCGGGGCTCGGGTAGAAAGCGGCCGTCCGGCCAAGAGCCGAGTTGAAGAAGAAGAATGCCAGCCCCACCGGGATTTCCAGCTCGTCCCACTGGGCCTGGCCGAGCTCGAAGGGTTCGAACGAGAGGTAGCGGTCAGGGACGGAGCGGTAGCGCAGATTGGCCGACGAGTCCGTGAACAGCAGATAGCAGGGCCGGCACGTGCACAGCAGGGAGCGGCTCTCCAGATCCACCACGTGCTGGTGAGCGTCCGGGATGGGCTCCGCGCACATCTCGCAGCGCTCGCCGGCAGGCTGGGCCGGGCGGGTGGACGCTATCCGGCGGAGCACGGCCAGCGCCGACGCGCTGTTTCCGGCGCTGTTGTTTCCTGCCCCGTTGATTCCGGCGCTGCCGGCCGGCGGACTCCCGGTTCCCGGCGGCGCCGTCATGCCCTGCTCCGTTCCCGTGCCGCGGAATTCATGTGCCGGCATCTCACAGCGGGTCCGCGGTGGTGGGGACGGCCACGGAGGGAACCCCGTCGCGGAGCAGCAGCGGGAGGGGATCAAGATGCAGCCCCTTGTCCTCGAGGCAGGCCCCGGCCTTCCGGACGTCGAAGTGGCTGCGGCAGTGCGGGCAGCGCAACAGCCCCCCGCCCACCGGGGCAGCCAGCGCCCGCTGCAGCGAGGCGCCCGGCATGGTGTGGGTGCACCGCGGGCAGCGGTCCACAAACGCGTAGATGTCCGGGCCGATCCGGCACGTGAGCACCTCCACGCCCGCCACCAGGAAGCCGGCCACGGCTCCGGACTCCAGCTCAGCGAGGGCCGGGACCGCCTGCCACGTGCCTGGGGCCGGTGTGCCGGAGTCGGGGACCGCCCAGTCCGGCGCGGCACTGCGAATGCCGCCGTCGGGCGGGCCGCCCAGCCCGTCCAGCCGCGAGCGCAGGGCGCCGACCGGGATGAGGGCGGGAACGGCGGCGGGAGCCGCTTCCTCCACTTCGATGCCGGTCACCTCGGGCGCCGCAGATTCGATCGCGTCCTCGACGGCGAGCTTGAGCGTCACCGACGACGACGGACAGCCCTGGCAGCTGCCCAGCAGCCTCAGCCGGACGACGCCTTCTTCGCTGATGCCGAGCAGTTCCACATCGCCGCCGTGCGAGCCGAGGTAGGGCCGGACCGAGTCCAGGGCTCCGGCGACCCTGCCGGGCAGGTCCACGGGGTGCAGCCCGTGGATCAGGAGCAGGCCCGACACCAACGGGTCGGACGTGAGGGCGGACAGCGTTCCGGGCCCGAGCGCACCCTGCGAATCGAGCACGTGCAGGATCCGTTCCAGCCCGGCACCGTACAGTTCCGTCACCTGCCGGACCAGTTCTTCCGCCCGGTCCCGGGCCACCGGACCGCCGGAGCCCAGCGCGTCCAGGAGCGAACTGATCCGTTCACCGGCCGAGCCCAACAGATTCTCCCGGTCCATGGCGGGCTACTCACCGGTGAGCGACTGCGTGGGGGAGTGCAGCAAGTCCAGCGTCTGCCCGTCGCCGAGATACATGTGGACGCCGCACGGCAGGCAGGGGTCGAAGCTGCGGACGGTGCGCATGATGTCGATGCCCTTGAAATGGTCGCGGTCGTTCTCCTCGAAGATGGGCTGGCCCTGCACCGCGTCCTCATACGGGCCCGGTGTTCCCTCGGAGTCGCGCGGGCTGGCGTTCCACGGCGTCGGCGGATAGGGATGGTAGTTGGCGATCTTGCCGTCGCGGATCACCATGTGGTGCGAGAGCACGCCGCGGACGGCTTCGGTGAAGCCGCAGCTGATGGCTTCCTCCGGCACCTCGAAGGACTCCCACGTCTTGGTGCGGCCGGCCCGGATTTCCTCGAGCGCCTTTTCGGCGAAGTGCAGGGCGGCGGCGGCCGCGTAGGCCTGGAAATAGGTCCGGGCGCGGTTCCGCTCCAGCGTGTTGCTCCACTGCGGGATCTTCCATTCCAGGGTCACCGGGCCCTTCAGCGCAGTCTTGGGTAGCTCGATCTGGACGCTGGTGCCCGTTGACTTGAGGTAGCCGGTGTCCACGAAGCCGGCAAGGGCGGTCGACCAGAGCCGGGCCAGCGGGCCGCCGCCGGTATCCAGCGCCAGGTTGCTTTCGCCGTCATTCCACCGCGGTGACATCACCCAGCTGTACTTGTCCTCGAGGTCGCGCTTCTGCGGCCGCGGGTTGGTGTGCTGGTTCCAGGGGTGCCGGCGGTCCACCGGGTTGCCCAGCGGATCGCGGGTGACGAACATTTCCTGGTCGCCCCAGTCCTCGTAGTAGGACGAGCCCAGCATGATCCGGATCCCCAGGTTGATGCGCACCAGGTCCGTGGTCACGAGTTTGCCGTCCACCACGACGCCGGGCGTGACGAACATCTTCCGGCCCCACTCCGTCATGTCCTTGTAGGCGAAATTGCAGAACTCCGGGTCCTGGAAGGACCCCCAGCAGCCCAGCAGGGTGCGCCGCAGCCCCACCTGCTCGTACCCGGGCAGGGCCGCATAGAAGAAGTCGAAGAGGTCATCGTGCATCGGCACGACCTTCTTCATGAACTCCACGTACCGCATGAGCCGGGTGATGTAGTCCGTCATCAGCTGGATCGTCGCCACGGTGCCCACGCCGCCGGGATACAGCGTGGAGGGATGGACATGCCGGCCCTCCATCAGGCAGAACATTTCCCGGGTCATCCGGCTCACTTGCAGTGCCTCGCGGTAGAACTCCCCGGTAAACGGGTTCAGCGAGCGCATGATGTCCGCGATGGTGCGGTAGCCGTGCGCGGCTGCCTGCGGGGCCGGTGTGTTCTCGGCTTTGGCCAGCACCGACGGGTTGGTTTCGGAGACCATCTTCTCGCAGTAGTCCACGCCGACCAGGTTCTCCTGGAAGATGTTGTGGTCAAACATGTACTCGGCAGCCTCGCCCAGATTGACGATCCATTCGCCGAGGTGGGGCGGCTTCACGCCGTAGGCCATGTTCTGCGCGTAACAGGAACAGGTGGCGTGGTTGTCGCCACAGATTCCGCAGATCCGGCTCGTGATGAAGTGTGCGTCCCGGGGGTCCTTGCCGCGCATGAAGATGGAATAGCCGCGGAAAATCGAGGACGTGCTGTGGCATTCCACCACTTGGTTGTTCTTGAAATCGACCTTGGTGTAGATGCCGAGGCTGCCGACGATCCTTGTGATCGGGTCCCAGGCCATCTCTACTAGGTTCTCGCCCGCGGTACCGTCCGCTGAGGGCATCGGAATCGTCGAAGTCATTGCATTGCCTCTCTGCCTAGCGTCCCTACCAGGTCCGCTTGGCGCCGGTCAGCAGATCATTACCGGGTTTGCGCCAGCGGGGTTCCTGGTCCAGCGTGTGCTTCGTGATGTTCCGCAGTGTCCTGATGGTCTTGCCGTACGGCATGATCGAGGCGGTCGACAGCTTGCCGCCGGGAGGTTCGTCCATGAACGGCATGAATTTGTCCGGGAAGCCCGGCATGGTGCAGCCGATGCAGATGCCGCCCACGTTGGGGCAGCCGCCGATTCCGTTCATCCAGCCGCGTTTGGGCACGTTGCACTTGACCACCGGCCCCCAGCAGCCGAGCTTGACAATGCACTTCGGGGACCCGTATTCGGTGGCGAAGTCGCCCTGTTCGTAGTATCCCGCGCGGTCGCATCCCTCGTGCACCGTCTGGCCAAACAGCCAGGTCGGCCGGAGCGCCTCATCCAGGGGAATCATGGGGGCCTGTCCGGTGGCCTGATACAGCAGGTACGTCATGGTTTCGGAAAGGTTGTCCGGCTGGATGGGGCAGCCCGGGACGCACACGATCGGGATCCCGGCTTTGGAGCGCCAGTCATACCCGAGATAGTCGGGCACCCCCATGGCGCCGGTGGGGTTTCCGGCCATGGCATGGATGCCGCCGTAGGTCGCACAGGTCCCGGCGGCGATGATCGCCGTCGCCTTGGGCGCCAGCCGGTCCAGCCACTCGCTGGTGGTGATCGGCTGTCCGGTGTCGAGGTTGTTGCCGAAGGCCGCCCAGTAGCCGCCCGCGGCGTGCAGCTTTTCATTCGGGATGGACCCCTCCACCACCAGCACAAACGGCTCCAGTTCGCCGCGGTCCGCCTTGCGGAACCACTCGAGGAAGTCGTCGGCGCCTTGCTGCGGGCCGCATTCGAAGTCGATCAGCGGCCAGTGCATGGCAATCTTGGGTAGTCCGGGAAGCGCCCCAAGGGCTATCTCCTCGACGCTTGGCTGGGTTGCCGCCGTCAGGGCCACGGAGTCACCGTCGCAACTGAGTCCGGCATTGATCCACAGGACGTGGATCAAGGTTTCTTCCGCTTTCAATGCAGTAGCTGTAGGCATCGTTGCCTCCTTCGGAGCCCGCCCTGTGGCCGCGGCTCGAATGTTGCGTCAACCGTCAAACGCGTAGTCCGCCAGAGCGCGGCGCACTCCCGGCGGCAGCCGCCGCCGGGTGGGGATTCTTCCGGATCCACTCCAGCCAGCCGTCCATGCCGTCACCGGTGGTAGCTGACAGGGTCAGGACGTCGACGCCGGGATTCAGCAGGCGCGCCTGGCGCACGCAACGCTCGACGTCGAACTCCACATAGGGGAGCAGGTCTGCTTTGTTGATGATCACCAGGTCGGCAGCCAGGAACATGTGGGGGTATTTCTGCGGTTTGTCATCGCCCTCCGTAACTGAGATCACGACGACCCGGGCCGATTCGCCGAGGTCGAACAATGCGGGGCACACAAGGTTGCCCACGTTTTCGATGAAGAGTGTCGATCCGGGGACCGGATCCAGCGCGCCCAGCGCCCGCTGCAGCATCCCGGCATCCAGGTGGCAGCCTGCCCCGGTGTTGATTTGGATCACCGGCCGCCCGGTGGAGCGGATCCGGTCGGCGTCCAGCGAGGTCTCCTGGTCCCCTTCGATCACACCAATGTCCAGCTCACGGGCAAGTTCCCTGATGGTCCGGACCAGGAGCGTGGTCTTGCCGGCCCCTGGGGAACTCATGACATTGAAGGCCTGGATGCCGCGTCCTTCCAGCCAGCCCCGGTTCCGTGCGGCCAGGAGGTCGTTCTTGGCGAGCAGGTTCTCCTCCAGGGAGATGAGGGTCCGTCCCTCCGCCGCGGGGCTGTGCCCGGCGTCGGCTGTCCCGGGGGATTGGGGATGCTGATGGCCGTGATCATGATCGTGATCGTGATCGTGATCGTGGGGATGGCCGTGATCGTGCGGATGCGGATGTTCGTGCGGGGCCGCAGCAGCGGGCAAGATGTCGTGCACAGTGCCGTCGAGGTCCGAAACTCTGGTGCCGGCGTCGTCGCCGCATCCGCACGTCGCACACATGTCTACGCAACCTCCACCGAGGTGACCAGGAGCTCCCGGCCACTGACGACTTCGACATCGGCACTGCCACAGGGGCAGAGCAGAAACATGTCCTCAAGGACGAACTCGTCGCGGCAGCTGCGGCATCTGGCCCGGCCCTCGGATTCATCGATCGTCAGGGTTGCCCCGGCCAGCGGCGTGTCAGCTGAAACGACTTCGAAGCAAAAGCGCACGGCGTCCGGGAGGACGCCGCTCAAGGGTCCGATCCGCAGGTTGACGCCCGTCACGGAGCGGCCACCGGTCCGGTCCAGGACCGCCTCTACAAGACTTTGCGTGATCGAAAGTTCGTGCATGAGCCGCTGCCACCTCGTCGTTTCAATGTAGGCCTGCGGGGTACAAACTTCAATATCTCCGGGGCCGCCGGAGCGCGGGCCCGCCTGCCTGTTTCAGCGCTCCCGGCGCGCCTGCGGGCGTCCCCCTTGGTGTCCCCCCGGGCGTGCCTGCCGGCACGCCCGGGCTGCCGTGACAGCCCGGTAGCAACCTTCGACTTCAACCCGAACGTCAAGGCACAGCCTCCGGCGCAGTGTCAAGGTCCGGCGAATACCGTGTCGGGCGCTGTAACCTTGGGAGGAACGCGCTGGGCTCCGGGAGCCCGGAGGCGGCAAAATGAAGCACGACAATCACCGTCATCGAAAGTGTGGATAGATACGTGAGCAGCGAACAGGGTTCAGCAACTCTGGAAGGCACCGAACTCGATCTGGAAGACGCCGTCATGGGCCCCACCGGGCGGCCCCAACGCGACTTTCCGGAGCCCGCGCCGCTGTCCTCCCACGGTCCTGCGCGGGTCATCGCCATGGTGAACCAGAAGGGCGGGGTGGGCAAAACCACGTCCACGATCAACCTCGCCGCCGCCTTGGCCGAATACGGCCGCCGCGTGCTCCTGGTCGACTTCGATCCGCAGGGCGCCCTGTCCGCCGGCCTGGGCACCAATCCGCACGAGCTCGACCTCACGGTGTACAACGTGCTGATGGACCGCAAGGTGGACATCCGCGACGCCATCCAGAAGACCGGCGTGGAAAACGTGGATCTGCTCCCGGCCAACATCGACCTTTCCGCCGCCGAGGTGCAGCTGGTCAATGAAGTGGCCCGCGAACAGGTGCTGGACCGGGCCTTGAAAAAGGTCGAGGACGACTACGACGTCGTCCTGATCGATTGCCAGCCCTCGCTCGGCCTGCTCACCGTCAACGCGCTGACCGCCGCCCATGGGGTCATCATCCCGCTGATCTGTGAATTCTTTGCCCTGCGCGCCGTGGCGCTGCTCGTGGAAACCATCGACAAGGTCCAGGACCGCCTCAACCCGCGCCTGCAGGTCGACGGCGTGCTCGCCACGATGTACGACGCCCGGACCCTGCACGGCCGCGAGGTAATCGCCCGCCTCGTAGAGGCCTTTGGCGACAAGGTCTTCGAAACCGTCATCAAGCGCTCGATCAAATTTGCCGACGCCACGGTCGCGGCCGAGCCCATCACAACCTACGCGGGCAACCACGTCGGTGCCGACGCCTACCGCCGCCTGGCCAAAGAGCTGATCTCGCGCGGCGGCGCGCCCTAGCCAGGGTCGTGGCAGGCGCCTTTTCTCCGCCAGCGAATCTCGACATGCCTGCGGAGCTCGACACACGCGCGGAATCCGCGCGGGCCGCGCGGCCGGAGGACCCAGCAGAACAGGGCGTCAAAAAGCCCGGATTCGAAGTGCGGCTGGCCAACTTCACCGGCCCGTTCGATCTCCTGCTCGGCCTGATCTCCAAGCACCAGCTGGACATCACCGAGGTGGCGCTGTCCACGGTCACTGACGAATTCATCAAGTACATCAGGGGCCTGCAGCAGCTGGGGGAGGAGTGGGCCCTGGATGAGGCCAGCGAATTCCTGGTGATTGCGGCCACCCTCCTGGACCTCAAGGCGGCCCGGCTGCTGCCCGCGGGCGAGGTTGAGGACGATGAGGACATTGCCCTGCTGGAGGCCCGGGACCTCCTGTTCGCCCGGCTGCTGCAGTACAAGGCGTTCAAGCAGGTGGCCGGCATGATCGGCTCCACACTCGAGCTTGAGGCCCGGCGCTATCCCCGGCAGGTTGCCCTTGAGGGACACTTCGCTGCCCTGCTTCCGGAACTGCTGTGGCGGCACACCCCTGCCCAGTTCGCCTCCCTGGCCGAGGCGGCCCTCAAACCCAAGGAGGCAGCCCCCACCGAAGTAGGCCTCGAGCACCTGCACGGCGCGCCCGTCAGCGTCAAGGAACAGGCCGAGCTGCTGGGGAACCGGCTGCGGCTGGGCACGCCGCTGAGCTTCCGGGCCCTGATCGCCGACGCCGAATCCACGCTGGTGGTGGTGGCGCGGTTCCTGGCGTTGCTGGAGCTGTTCCGCGACCGGGCAGTGGGCTTTGACCAGCTGCTGCCGCTGGGGGAACTGACGGTGCACTGGACGGCCGATACCCAGGGGTGGAGCAGCGAAAACCTGAGTGAAGAATACGAGGACCAACCGTGAACGAACGACTCCCTGACGCTGCCCGCGAGGCCGGGCCGGACGCCGGGACAGACGCGCGGCCGGACGTCGCGAGCCTGCCTGGGGGCGCCCGCGCGGCCCTCGAAGCGGTCCTGATGGTGATCGACGAACCGGCCACGGCCCAGGCCCTGGCAGCCGGGCTGAACCTGACGGTCGACGTCGTCGAGACCCTGCTGGCTGAACTGCAGCGGGAGTATAACGGTTATACTGTTAATGCCCCGGATGTGGACGATGCCAGTTTGAACGGCTTCAGCGCCACCGCCCGGGGTTTTGAATTGCGGAATATCGCCGGAGGCTGGCGGATCTATTCCCGCGCTGAATTCGCCGAGATCGTTGGCGAATTCGTGCTGGAAGGACAGACGGCCAGGCTGACGCAGGCGGCGCTCGAAACGCTCGCCGTCATCGCTTACCGCCAGCCCGTATCTAGGGCGCGGGTGTCTGCAATTCGAGGAGTCAACGTTGACTCTGTCGTGCGGACGCTGACGCAGCGGGGGCTGATCGAGGATTCGGGAACCGATCCTGAATCCGGAGCAATCCTGTACCGCACGACGTCGTATTTCCTGGAGCGAATGGGAATCGGCTCGGTGGCGGAATTGCCACAGCTTTCACCCCACCTTCCGGGGCTTGAAGGCATCGAAGAGTTTTACGACGCTGGAAGAATGTAGGCAGGAACAACTGCCTGCGCACGAGTATCCACTAGGGCAGAATCATTTTGCCCAGTCGGCGGGTGTTGTCGGGAGACAGCGGCCGTCGGCCAACAAACGAAGGACGGGTCATGACACAGGCGGGACGCCAGGGTTCACCACGTAACAGTTCGGGACGTAACAGTGCCGGACAAAACTCAGCGCAAGGCTCAGGCCGCGGCGCACAGGGCGGTGCGGGCCGCAGCGGCGGAGCCGACTACAATGGCGGCGCGGGCCGCAGCGGCGGAGCCGACTACAAGGGCGGCGCAGGCCGCAGCGGCGGAGCCGACTACAAGGGCGGCGCAGGCCGCAGCGGCGGAGCCGGCTACAAGGGCGGCGGAGACCGCCCCTTCAAGCACCCCAAGCCTCGCGAAGAGGCCTTCATCGATCCGGACCTGCAGGGTCCGGACGGCGCGCCGTCGGCCGCCCGCCCGGCTTCCGCTGACTGGAAGTCGAAAGCGCCTTCCGGCAAGGAGGCCGCCCGCAAGGCAGCAGCCCGCAAGCCCGGCTTCGGCAAGGCCCCCGGCACTCCCGGCGCCCTCAAACCCAAGCCGCGCGTCGGCGCCGGAGCGGCCAAGGCCACCGGTTCCCGCGTCTTCGGCAGTGAACGCTTCGGCCAGAACCTCGGGCCCGTGCGCAAGCCGGCCCGCAAGCGCGGACCCCGAGCCGAGGTGCCGCAGTCTGAGCTGCACGACGCCGACGGCACCCGCCTCCAGAAGGTCATGGCTTCCGCCGGCGTCGCCTCACGGCGGGTCTGCGAGGAAATGATCGCCGAGGGCCGCGTCGAGGTCGACGGCCAGGTGGTCACCGAACTCGGCGTGCGCGTCGACCCGAAGACGGCAGTGATCCACGTCGACGGACTGCGCATCCAGCTGGACGAGAACATGGTCTACATGGTCTTCAACAAGCCCAAGGGCGTTGTCTCCACCATGGAGGACCCGGACGGCCGCCCGTGCATCAGCGACTTTGTCCGCAACCACCACGGCGAACGCCTCTTCCACGTAGGCCGGCTTGACGTCGCCACCGAAGGGCTGCTGCTGCTGACGAACGACGGCGAGCTCGCCAACCGCCTGACGCACCCGTCCTATGAAGTGCCCAAGACCTACCTCGTGCAGGTCCGCGGGCCCTTCCCGCAGGGCGTGGGCGCCGAACTCAAGGGCGGCGTCGAACTCGAGGACGGCATCGCCTCGGTGGACTCCTTCAAGCTCGTCGACTCGACCCCGGGCCACGTGCTGATCGAGGTCGTGCTGCACTCGGGCAAGAACCGGATCGTCCGGCGCATGTTCGACGCCGTCGGCTTCCCCGTGCTGCGCCTGGTGCGCGTCAAGGTCGGCCCCATCGGGCTCGGCGACCAGCGCCAGGGCAGCATCCGCAACCTCGGCAAGCAGGAAGTCGGCCACCTGCTGGCCTCCGTGGGGCTGTAAGCATGTCCGCCTTCCGCACGCACGGCCGCGGCCACCTGAACGGCCCGGTGCTCGTCCTGGGCTCCGGGCTACTGGGCACCAGCATCGGGCTGGGGCTGCGCGGGCGGGGCGTCCCCGTGTTCCTCTCGGATCCCTCGCCGACCAACCAGGCCGTCGCCGTCGACATCGGCGCCGGCCTGCCGCTGGCGCGCCTCGAGGGGGAGGCGCCGGAGCTCGTCGTCGTGGCCGCGCCGCCGGATGTCACGGCGGACGTCGTGGCCAAGGCGCTCCAGGACTACCCGCACGCCGTCGTGGTGGACATCGCGAGCGTGAAGGCGCAGATCCTGGCCGATCTCCGTAGCCGCGGTGCGGACCTGGGCCGCTACGTGGGGACCCACCCCATGGCCGGGCGCGAGAAATCGGGCCCGGTCGCGGCCCGGGGCGAGCTGTTCACCTCCATGCCGTGGGTCGTGTGCCCGGCGGAGGAGACACTGCCGGAGTCCCTGCGGGTGGCGCGTGCACTGGCCGGCGATCTCGGCGCCGTCGTGTCCGAATTCGCTGCCGACGAGCACGATGCAGCCGTGGCGCTCGTCTCACACCTGCCGCAGGTGATGTCCTCGCTCGTGGCCAGCCGCCTGCAGGGCACGCCCCTGCACGCCCTGTCCCTGGCCGGCAACGGGCTGAGGGATGTCACCCGGATCGCCGCGAGCGATCCCACGCTCTGGGTCCAGATCCTTGGCGCGAACGCGGAAAAGGTGGTGGAGATCCTGCACGGAGTCCGCGAGGACCTCAACCGGCTGATCGGCACCCTGGAGGCACCGGCCGCTCCCGGCGCCAGGCTGGACCTTGCCCAGCTGATCAGCGAAGGCAATGCCGGCCAGTCCCGGATCCCGGGCAAGCACGGCGGACCCCCGCAGGCATACTCGTGGCTGACGGTGCTGGTGGATGACACACCCGGACAGATCGCCAAGCTGCTGACCGAGATTGGCGAGATCGGCGTCAACGTCGAAGACCTCCGCCTCGACCACTCTTCGGGGCAGAATGTGGGCATGGTGGAAATTTCCGTCCTGCCCAACAAGCACGACCTTTTGATAGCAGCCCTCAACGACCGTGGATGGCGGGTACTCCAGTAATGACCCAGGAACTCATCGAGACAGTGGACGTAGTCCGCCCCGGAAAAAGCCTTGTGGTTGCCATCGACGGCCCCTCCGGCTCCGGCAAATCCAGCGTGAGCAAAGAGGTGGCCCGCCGGCTGAAACTGGCCTACCTCGACACCGGCGCGATGTACCGCGCCCTGACGTGGTTCTGCCTGCATAGCGGCACGGACCTGGACGACGGGGCCGCCGTCGAGACCGCCGCAGAGACCCTGCCGCTTGAAATCAGCACCAGCCCGCAGGAAGAGTACGTCCGCGTCGGCGGGCACGATGTCACTCTCGCCATCCGTGAACCCGCCATTTCCGCGGCAGTCAGCGCCGTCGCCACCACCCTGGGCGCGCGGACTGAACTGATCCGCCGGCAGCGCGAGCTGATCGAAAAGCACCACCGCCGTATGGTGGTCGAGGGCCGGGACATCACCACCGTCGTCGCGCCCCATGCCGAGGTGCGGATGTTGCTGACCGCCAGCGAGGAAGCCCGGCTGCGCCGCCGCGGCATCCAGCTCGGCGGCAGCCAGAATGCCGAGCAGCTGGCAGCCCAGGTCACGCACCGCGATGCCAAGGACTCCACCGTAGTGAACTTCACCACGGCCGCCGACGGCGTCGTGACCCTGGACTCCTCCGACCTGGACTTTGACGAGACGGTCCAGGCCGCCCTCGACATCGTGGACACCGTGGTCAACCACTCTCCCGTTCCGCTCCGGGCCGTCCACGGTGACTGAGGGGCGCGCCGGACTGCCGGGGACAGCGCCGGCCTCCCTGCCCGGTCAGTGGACGACGGCGTGGAGCCGGCCCGTGGGCTGGCTCCTGGACCACCTCGTCTACCGCACCTCGGTCAGCGGACGCTCCAACGTCCCGGCGGCCGGTCCCGTGATCTTCGCGGGAAACCACATCAGCTTCCTGGACGGGCCCGTCATGTTCGGCGCCTCGCCCCGGCCCATGCACATCCTCGTCAAGCAGGAGATGTTCACCGGGTTCCTCGGCCGCGTCCTGGCGGCGTCGGGCCAGTTGCCCGTCGACCGCCGCGGTGGCCGTGCGGCGCTGGCCACGGCCCGGAGCCTGCTCGACGCCGGACGGTGCGTCGGGATTCTTCCCGAAGGCACGCGGGGGAGCGGTGAGGCCGCCGCGATCAACAACGGCGTCGCCTGGCTGGCGCTTAACTCCCGCGCCACCGTGGTCCCCGTGGCCATCCTGGGCACAAGAATCGGCGGCGAACACCTGGACACCGTGCCCGCACCGCGCCGGCGCCTGCATGTCAGCTTCGGCGGGGCCATCAACGTCAGCCGCAGGCCCGGCGAGACCGGGCGTGTTTCAATGGACAGGGCGGGAACCGAAATCCGGGCCGCATTAGCGCGCCATGTCCAGGACTCAGTACTAAGAACCGGGCAGCCCCTGCCCCACGCGGAATCACCGCATGAACGTCATGAAGAAGTAGCCGGGACGCCGGCAGATCACCACCTAAGGAAAGTGCAATGAGCGATACGACTCAAACCTCCGGCAATTTTGGCGCCGGCGAAGACGAATACACGCCCACCGGCACCGACCAGGTGGCTGAAAACCTTGCCGCCCTGGACGATGACGAAGCGGAACTCCGCGCGGCCTCGCTGCGTGCCGGGCTGGAGGACTACGAGCTCGACGAAGACGACGCCGCGCTGCTGAGCGGCCACTTCGACGACGAGGACTTTGACGGCCCGGTCAAGCTGGACCCGGTCCTCGCCATCATCGGACGGCCCAACGTTGGCAAATCCACCCTGGTCAACAGGATCCTGGGCCGCCGCGAGGCCGTGGTCGAGGACACCCCCGGCGTCACCCGCGACCGTGTCATGTACTCGGCAAACTGGAACGGCCGCAACTTCACCGTGGTGGACACCGGCGGGTGGGAGCACGATGCCCGCGGCATCCACGCCCGTGTGGCGGAGCAGGCCGAGATGGCCGTGGAACTTGCCGACGCCGTCCTGTTCGTCGTCGACTCCGCCGTGGGCGCGACCGCGACCGACGAAGGCGTCATGAAGATGCTGCGCAAGTCGAAGAAGCCGGTCATCATGGTGGCCAACAAGGTGGACGACTTCGCCCAGGAAGCCGACTCGGCCACCCTCTGGGGCCTGGGCTTCGGCGAACCGTACCCCGTCTCGGCCTTGCACGGCCGCGGCGTGGCGGACCTCCTGGACCACGTCATGGACACCCTCCCGGAGTACTCACTGATTGAGGGCCTCGAGCGCTCCGGCGGACCCCGCCGCATCGCCCTGATCGGCCGCCCGAACGTCGGCAAGTCCTCGCTGCTGAACAAGCTCGCCGGTTCCGAGCGTGTGGTGGTGGACAACACCGCCGGCACCACCCGCGACCCGGTCGATGAATTCATCGAACTCGGCGGACGCACGTGGCGCTTCGTGGACACCGCCGGCATCCGGCGCCGCCAGCACATGGCCCAGGGCGCGGACTTCTACGCTTCCCTGCGCACGCAGAGCGCCCTCGAAAAGGCCGAGGTCGCCGTCGTGCTCCTGGCCGTGGACGAGGTGCTCAGCGAGCAGGACGTCCGCATCCTGCAGCTTGCCGTTGAATCCGGCCGCGCCCTGGTGCTGGCCTTCAACAAATGGGACCTCCTCGACGACGAGCGCCGCCGCTACCTGGAACGCGAAATCGAGCAGGACCTGGCACACGTGGCCTGGGCGCCGCGCGTGAACATCTCGGCCAAGACCGGCTGGCACAAGGACCGGCTCGTCCCGGCCCTGGACACCGCCCTGGAAAGCTGGGACAAGCGCATCCCCACCGGACGCCTCAACGCGTTCCTGGGCGAACTTGTCGCAGCGCACCCGCACCCGGTCCGCGGCGGCAAGCAGCCCCGCATCCTGTTCGGCACCCAGGCCTCGAGCCGGCCGCCGAAGTTCGTGCTCTTCACCACCGGATTCCTGGATCCGGGATACCGCCGCTTCATCACTCGACGCCTCCGGGAGACCTTCGGCTTCGAGGGCACGCCGATTGAGGTCAACATGCGCGTGCGCGAAAAGCGTGGCAAGAAACGTTAATTCCGACACACCTTGCCGGGACAGCCTGAAATTGTCACAGGCACCCTCCCGGATCGTGTAAGCTTTTGGAGGTGGTTCGGCCGGACTGCTTGGAAGAAAACCTGGAGCGAATCCGGGAAGACTTCCGGGCGGAGAACGGTGGAACCAGCGGGCTGTAGCGCAGCTTGGTAGCGCACTTGACTGGGGGTCAAGGGGTCGCAGGTTCAAATCCTGTCAGCCCGACCAACAGCTGAAACCCCGCCATTCCTGATGAAGGAATGGCGGGGTTTTCTGTTTCCCGGACACATCCGCTCCGTGGTGTTCCCAGGAAGGTCCGCGGTGATCCGCTATTTCAGGAAGCGGGACGTCCGGCGGTCGGCCAGGATCTTTCCTTTGGTCTGGCACGTCGGGCAGTACTGCAGGGCGGAATCGGCAAAGGAAACCTCCCGGACCGTGTCCCCGCACACCGGACACGGTTCGCCGGTCCGGCCGTGGACCCGCATGTGGCTCCGCTTGGTGTCCTTGAGCTCGTTGGGCGGCTTGCCCTTGGCCTCCGCCACCGCCGTTCCCAGAATGGTGTGGATGGCGTCGTAGAGGTGCTGAACGTCCGTCCGGTCCAGCGACCTGGCGATCGCGAACGGCGAAGTCCTGGCGGCGTGCAGGATCTCGTCACTGTACGCGTTCCCAATCCCGGCGATGATGCCCTGGCTCCTCAGGACGCCTTTGATCTGCTGGGAACTGGAGCCGAGAATCCCGGCCAGGGCATCGACGTCGAAGTCCGGACTGAACGGATCCGGTCCGAGCGCCGCGATGCCGGGCACGTCGTGCGGATCACGGACCACATAGACCGCCAGGCTCTTCTTCGTGCCCGCCTCGGTCAGGTCCATGCCCACCGGGCCGGAATCGCCCGAGAACGTCAGCCGCAGCGCGATGTGGCCCTTCCCCATTTTCAGCTGGGCGTCGGTGGGGGAGTCCGTGAAGCGGACCCAGCCGGCCCGGGCGAGGTGGAAGACAAAATGCAGCCCGTCCGCTTCCAGGCTGACAAACTTGCCGAACCTTTGCACGCAGGTGACGGTCTTGCCCTGGAGGTCGGAGTAGGGAGGGTCTGCCGTCTTGAGCACGGCGAAGGAGACCGGCTGGATTTTCCGCACGATTGCTCCGTGCAGGTGCTCGTCCAGAAAGTCCGTCAGGGCCGCAACTTCAGGAAGCTCAGGCACGGCCTAGCCTTGGCGTGTCCGGACGGTCCCGGCGCCCCGGTTGTTCACATTCCCGCCCTTCAGCGGAGCATGTTCTGCCATGGCACCATCTTCTCAGATCCCTCCCCGGCCCCTGCCCGATGTGCCTATACTTTCAGCGGCGGCTAGAACAAACGACTGCCGCCGCCAGGTGATTGACCCGATGAAAGGCCCGTCATGAGCATCATTCCCGAAGACCTGTCCTACACCGCAGAACACGAATGGGTTTCGGCCCCCAACGCCGACGGGGTTGTGCGCGTGGGCATCACTGATTTTGCCCAGGACGCCCTCGGGGATGTCGTCTACGCCCAGATGCCCGAGGTCGGGACCACCATCAAGGCCAACGACGTCGTCGGCGAGGTCGAATCCACCAAGAGCGTCAGCGACATTTACGCCCCGGTGACGGGCGAGGTGGTCGCCAGGAACGAGTCGCTGGACACCGATTCCGCCCTTATCAACTCCGATCCGTACGGTGAAGGCTGGCTGATCGAAATCAAGCTCGCGGAAGCCGACGCGGTCGAGTCCTTGCTCAGTGCATCCGAGTATGAACAGCAGGTAGGCTAAAGGCAGAGGTCATTCGGGCCGGGGCCGCCGGCGCGTGTTGTTGGGATAACAAAACAAGGCCGCGCCCAGCCGAAGGGCCTCATTACCGGGACTGCAAGGCTTTTCCGGACGGCATGCGTTGTTTGCAGGGGGGACACCTGCAACGAATGAGGAGGACTCAATGTTTGGGCACGAACGGAACGACACCGGTGACGGTTACGGCACGGGTGGAGTGAAGGCTTCGGAGACCACGTCGATCAACCTCACTCCGGTGCGCGACGAACCCAATTTCACGCCGAAGCTTTCGACTGAGGAACGGGCAGCGGTTGAGGCCCTTCCCTTCGGATCGGCCCTGCTCGTCGCGCACAGCGGCCCCAACGCCGGTGCGCGGTTCCTGCTGGACTCCGACGTCACCAGGGCGGGCCGCCACCCGGACGCCGACATCTTCCTCGACGACGTCACTGTCTCGCGCAGGCACGTCGAATTCCGCCGTACTGCGCGCAGCTTTGAAGTTGTGGACACCGGGAGCCTGAACGGCACCTACGTCAACCACGACCGCGTGGACTCGGTGGAACTGAAGTCCGGCAACGAGGTCCAGATCGGCAAATTCCGCCTCACCTTCTACCTCAGCCCTGCCCGCGCAGCAGGCAACGTCTGATTCCGGGGTAGTTGCCTGTGGCCACGGCACATGCGGACCGGCGCGGACCCCAGGTTCTGAACATCGGGGAAGTCCTGGCTCAACTGAGCGACGACTTCCCCAGCATGACTGCGTCAAAAATCCGGTTCCTTGAAGAAAAGGGACTCATCAACCCGCAGCGGACACCTGCCGGCTACCGTCAGTACTCCGAGAACGACGTCGAACGGCTGCGCTTCGTCCTCTCACTCCAGCGTGACCAGTACCTGCCGCTGAAGGTCATCAAGGACTACCTGGATGCGATCGACCGGGGCGAACGGCCGGAGAACCTGCCGGCAGGCGTCACGTTGTCCCCGCGGATTGTCTCCGAGGAGCTCGCCTCCGAGCTGCAGAGCCGGGCACGCAGGCTCAGCGAGGAGCAGCTGCGCGCCGAATCCGGGGCGAGCGTCCCGCTGCTGGAATCGCTCCTGAGCTACGGCCTGATCGGGCACGTCAACGGCAAATTCGACGAACACGCGCTGCAGGTCGCGCGGGCCTGCGTCCAGCTGGAGAGCCATGGCCTGGAGCCCCGCCACCTGCGGCCCTTCCAGGCGGCTGCCGACCGCGAATTCGGGCTCGTGGAGCGTGCTGTGGCCACCCTGACCTCCCGCAAGGACGCAGCCTCCCACGCCCGCGCCGCCGAGGCGGCCCGGGAAATCAGCGACCTCTGCCTGTCCTTGCACCAGGCGCTGGTCCACGACCGCATCTCAAGGATGGACATCTGATGATTGAGGTGGAGATTGTCGGCGTGCGGATCGAGTTGCCGTCCAACCAGCCGCTTGTCCTGCTCAAGGAAATCCATGGTGAGCGCCACGTGCCCATCTGGATCGGGACCCCGGAGGCCAGCGCCATCGCCCTGGCCCAGCAGGGGGTCATCCCGCCCCGGCCGATGACCCACGACCTCCTGGTGGACGTTGTCGAGGCCCTGGGCCACACGATCGTCAGCGTCAACATCGTGGCGGTGGAGGACAACATCTTCTACGGGCAGCTGCAGTTCGAGAACGGCACCACCGTGAGCTCCCGGGCCTCCGATGGGTTGGCCGTTGCCCTGCGCGCCAAGTGCCGGATCTGGTGCGCCGACGCCGTCATGGACGAGGCCGGCGTCCGGATCACCGAACACGACGAGGGCGAGGACACGCACCCCGGACCCGCCGTGGACGAGGAAGTCGAACTGCGGCGCTTCCGCGAGTTCCTCGACGACGTCGAACCCGAAGACTTCGGCGGCTGAGCCGGCCCAGGCAACCGGCGCCAGGGAACCTGCCGCGATTGCGGGCGTGCCTGTGACTGCTGGTGTTTCTGATACGTGCGTGACAGCTGTGGCGGCACCAAACGTTAAAGTCGAGGATGAAACTTTCGACACGCCCTTGGAATAGCCCCAACGTCTTTGACCTTGGGCCCCGGCAGGCCTAACGTCGAAGGTACAAGTTCCCATTGCATACGGTAGCCGCGCAAGTCACACTGGAAGGTGCAGTCCGGCTGAATTACACGGATGAAATATTCATCCGGTGTCATGCAGCTGTTCACATCTATTGCTGCCGATGCAACAAACCCAGGGGAACCCACGACAAGGAGGGTCCACGTGAGTCCGAAAGGCGAAGCAGGCGAGCTGAAGCAGGCCTCAACGGCCGGCGTTGCTGTGCCCGCCAGCGGTGCCCAAGGCCTGCTGTTCACCGAGGATCTCCCCGTTCTGGACGAGGACGCGGGCTACCGCGGACCCACCGCCTGCAAGGCGGCCGGCATTACCTACCGCCAACTCGATTATTGGGCGCGCACCGGACTCGTTGAGCCCGCCGTCCGCGGTGCGGCCGGCTCCGGCTCGCAGCGGCTCTACGGCTTCCGCGACATTCTGGTGCTCAAGGTGGTCAAACGGCTCCTGGACACGGGCGTCTCCCTGCAACAGATCCGCACCGCCGTGGAACACCTGCGGGAGCGCGGCGTCGAGGACCTCGCCCAAATCACGCTCATGAGCGACGGCGCCAGCGTCTACGAGTGCACATCGGCAGATGAAGTCATCGATCTCGTCCAGGGCGGCCAGGGGGTGTTCGGCATCGCCGTCGGCCGCGTATGGCGCGAAGTTGAAGGAAGCCTCGCAGCTCTTCCCAGCGAACACGCCGCGGACCAGTCCTTTCCCGACGACGAGCTGAGCAAACGCCGGGCGGCCCGCAAGATCGGCTAGCCCCCGCAGCTATAGACGTGACTGAGCACAGCAAACGGAATTCAACAGAATGAGGCCGCCTCCCGGACAGGGAAGGCGGCCTCATTTCTGTTGGGCTGTGTACGGCAGTCCGGGGCTACCGAAGGCTGCGGTCGCGGACAGCGCCGGCCGGGGCCACGCCGCCCTGGTTCAGCAGGTTCTGCAGCAGGGCATCGAAGAGCCCGGCCGCATTCTTGGCCGAGTCGCCGGGCCAGTGGTGGATGGAGTGGGCGGCGCCCTGGATCTGCTGCCAGTTGGCCTGCTCCGGGATATGCGGGCTCAACAGCAGTTGGCCGAACATGGATTCCATCTCCGAGAGCCGGAACGTGTGCTCGGCCGAACTGCTGCGCACCCGGTTGGCCACGATGCCGGCAGGGGACAGCTTGGGGGCGAATTCCTGCCGGAAGAGCTGGATGGCGCGCATGGTGCGTTCCGTGCCGGCCACCGAGAAAAGCCCGGGCTCGGCTACCAGGGTCACCTTGTCGCTTGCGGACCACGCCATCCGGGTCAGGCCGTTCAGTGACGGGGGGCAATCGACCAGGACGAGTTCGTAGTTCGTGGCGCCGGCCAGGACCGTGGAGAGTCGGCGAAGGTCGCGGCGGCCCAGGTCGGGGCGGTCGTAGATGCCGGTATAGGCAGAGCCGACGGCCACGTCCAGGACGGAGGTTGCCGCGCCGGACTGAATCCTGCCGTTGGCACTGCCGTTGGCACTGCCGCTGGCACTGCCGCTGGCGTTGCTGCGGCCGTTGATCCGGGCGTGTTCCACCCAGCCGCTGGGGACCACGTTGTCCGCCAGATGTGCCCGCCGCGGCGACCTCAGCATCCTGCCGATATCGAGCTGATCGTCCGGACTCACGCCCAGGGCCGTGCTGGCGTCAGCATGCGGATCAAGGTCGACGACGAGGGTGGGGATGCCGGCGGCCAATGCCGCCGACGCCAGTCCGGTGGTCACGGATGTCTTGCCGACACCGCCTTTGAGGCTGCTGATGCTCACTACTTGCACTTGAAAAACCAATACCTAACGCCGGTTGCCGAGACGGGGTCGTGCCGGCTCCTGCGTTCTTCGGAGCCGGGGCGTGCATGCGCCACCCACCCACTCATCATATGTTGATGCTCCGGCGAAACCCGTTTCATCCGGCGTGGGGCGCCAGAACCTCGCCAATCGGACGGACGGGGAAAGCTCCAAGGCCAAGGCCCTGCCCATCGCGGCGTCCGTGACGGATAATGCTGTGACAGTCGCCACAATGATTTGTGTTTGCCCGCACAGGTCCTAGACACTGTGAGCACTTACCGATACGCCCGCGATGAAGCAGGAGAAGTATGTTTTCTAAGATTCTGGTGGCCAACCGCGGCGAAATCGCGATTCGCGCCTTCCGCGCGAGCTACGAGCTGGGTGCCAAGACTGTCGCTGTGTTTCCCCATGAGGACCGCAACTCCATTCACCGCCAGAAGGCCGATGAGGCGTATCTGATCGGCGAGGAGGGACATCCGGTCCGGGCCTACCTGGACGTTGATGAGGTGGTGCGCGTCGCCAAGGAGTCCGGGGCGGACGCCATTTACCCCGGTTACGGTTTCCTCTCCGAGAACCCGCGCCTGGCGCGGGCCGCGAAGGAGGCCGGCATCACCTTCGTCGGCCCGCCGGCCGAGGTTCTGGAACTCGCCGGTAATAAGGTTGCCGCCCTCGAGGCCGCGCGCAAGGCCGGCGTCCCGGTCCTCAAGTCCAGCCAGCCGTCGAAGGACCTGGACGAACTGATCGCCGCCGCGGATGAAATCGGCTTCCCCATTTTTGCCAAGGCCGTCGCCGGCGGCGGCGGGCGCGGCATGCGCCGCGTGGACACCCGCGAGGCGCTCCCGGAGGCCCTGCAGGCCGCCATGCGCGAAGCCGACGCCGCGTTCGGCGACCCCACCATGTTCCTGGAGCAGGCCGTCCTGCGCCCGCGCCACATCGAGGTCCAGATCCTGGCCGACGCGGAGGGCAACGTGATGCACCTCTTCGAGCGTGACTGTTCCATCCAACGCCGCCACCAGAAGGTCATCGAGATCGCCCCGGCGCCGAACCTGGACGAAGGCATCCGGCAGGCGCTGTACCGCGACGCCGTGAAGTTCGCGAAAGCGCTGAACTACGTCAACGCCGGTACCGTCGAATTCCTTGTCGACACGGTGGGTGAGCGGGCCGGCCAGCACGTATTCATCGAAATGAACCCCCGGATCCAGGTCGAGCACACGGTGACCGAGGAAGTCACCGACGTCGATCTCGTCCAGGCGCAGCTGCGCATCGCCGCCGGTGAGAGCCTCGCGGACCTGGGCCTGTCCCAGGAGAGCGTCCAGCTCAAGGGTGCCGCCCTGCAGTGCCGCATCACCACGGAGGACCCGGCCAACGGCTTCCGGCCCGACGTCGGCAAGATCACCGGCTACCGCTCGGCCGGCGGCGCAGGCGTCCGGCTTGACGGCGGCACCGTCTACTCGGGCGCGGAGATCAGCCCGCACTTCGACTCCATGCTGGTCAAGCTGACCTGCCGCGGCCGCAACTACCCGGCCGCCGTCGCCCGGGCCCGCCGCGCCCTCGCCGAGTTCCGCATCCGCGGCGTGTCCACCAACATCTCCTTCCTGCAGGCGGTCCTGGACGATCCCGACTTCGTCGCCGGGGATGTGGCCACCTCGTTCATTGACGAACGGCCCCAGCTGCTGAAGGCACGGGTCTCGGCCGACCGCGGCACCAAGCTGCTGACCTGGCTTGCCGACGTCACTGTCAACAAGCCCAACGGCGAACTCAAGGTCCACACGGACCCGGCGGACAAGCTTCCGGCCCTGGATGACGCAGCGGCCCGGCCAGGGTCCCGCCAGCGTCTCCAGGAACTCGGCCCGGAAGGGTTTGCCCGTGCCCTGCGCGCGCAGGACGCCGTGGCCGTCACGGACACCACGTTCCGCGACGCGCACCAGTCCCTGCTCGCCACCCGGGTGCGCACCCGGGACCTCGTGGCGGCCGGTCCCGCAGAATCCAAGCTGCTCCCCGAGCTGCTCTCGGTCGAGGCCTGGGGCGGGGCGACCTACGACGTCGCCCTGCGCTTCCTCGGCGAAGACCCCTGGGACCGGCTTGCCGCCCTGCGCAAGGCCATGCCGAACCTGTGCCTGCAGATGCTGCTCCGCGGCCGCAACACCGTCGGCTACACGCCCTACCCGGAAGAGGTCACGGTGGCGTTCGTCAACGAGGCCGCCGCCACTGGCATCGACATTTTCCGGATCTTCGACGCCCTCAACGACGTCAACCAGATGGCCCCGGCCATCCGGGCCGTCCGCGAGACCGGTACCGCCGTCGCCGAGGTTGCCCTCTGCTACACCGCGGACATGCTGGACCCGGAGGAAACGCTCTACACCCTGGATTACTACCTGGAGCTGGCGCAGAAAATCGTCGACGCCGGGGCGCACATCCTGGCGATCAAGGACATGGCCGGACTGCTGCGTCCGGCTGCCGCGGCACGCCTGGTCTCGGCGCTCCGGGAGCGGTTCGACCTCCCCGTCCACCTGCACACCCACGACACCGCCGGCGGCCAGCTGGCCACGCTCCTCGCGGCCGTGGATGCCGGCGTGGACGCTGTGGACGTGGCCTCGGCCTCCCTGGCCGGAACCACCAGCCAGCCCTCGGCATCGGCCCTCGTCGCCGCGCTGGCCCACACGCCGCGCGACACCGGCCTCAGCCTGGCGAACGTCTGCGCCCTCGAGCCTTACTGGGAGGCCGTCCGCCGGGTCTACGCGCCGTTCGAGTCCGGACTGCCGGGGCCCACGGGCCGGGTCTACCAGCACGAAATTCCGGGCGGCCAGCTCTCCAACCTGCGCCAGCAGGCGATGGCGCTTGGCCTGGGCGAGCGTTTCGAGGCGATCGAGGACATGTACACCGCGGCGGACCGGATCCTCGGCCGGCTGGTGAAGGTGACCCCGTCGTCCAAGGTGGTGGGCGACCTCGCCCTGCATCTGGTGGGCCTCAACGCCGACCCGGAAGACTTCAACGAGAACCCGCAAAAATACGACGTCCCGGATTCCGTGATCGGCTTCCTTTCCGGCGAGCTCGGTGACCCGCCCGGCGGCTGGCCTGAGCCCTTCCGGACCAAGGCGCTGCAGGGCCGCACCGTCAAGGTCCGCGACGTCGAGATCAGCGCCGAGGACAGCGCCGCGCTCAACGGCGATTCCAAGACCCGGCGGGGCACGCTCAACCGACTGCTCTTCGCCGGTCCCACCAAGGACTACCAGAAGAGCGTGGAGGCCTACGGCAACCTTTCGGTGCTGGACACGCGGGACTACCTTTTCGGGCTGCAGCGCGGGGCGGAGCACGAGATCGAGCTCGAGAAGGGCGTCCGGCTGATCGCCTCGCTCGAGGCTGTCTCCGAGCCGGACGAGAAGGGCATGCGCACGGTCATGTGCACGCTCAACGGCCAGTCCCGGCCCGTGGTGGTCCGCGACCGTTCAGTGGTGAGCAACGTCAAGGCCGCCGAACGCGCCGACACCTCCCAGCCGGGCCAGGTTGCCTCGCCGTTCGCCGGTGCCGTCACGTTGACTGTCAAGGCCGGGGACACCGTCAAGGCCGGCGACACGGTGGCCACGATTGAGGCCATGAAGATGGAGGCGTCCATCACGACGCCGGTTGCCGGCACCGTCGCGCGGCTCGCCGTCGCCGGGATCGAACAGGTCCAGGGCGGGGATCTGCTGCTCGTCGTCGAATAGCGGCAGCGCGGCAACACCGCACCCCATCAACACAAAAGGGTCCTTCCGGCTTCCGCCGGAAGGACCCTTGTGTTTCTGCCGAACCTTGCCTCCCGAACAAAAGCAACGCGGGGTCAGATACGGCCCATCAGGGGGCGCCGGATGGGCCGTATCTGACCCCGCGTTGCTCTGGTGCGGGGTTTCGGTGCGGGGCGGTTGCGGTTACAGCCTAGGCGAGGGTGGGACGCTTGGCGCTGTACATTTCCTCGATCACGTTCTCGAAGTCCTTGAGCACCTGGGCCCGCTTGACCTTCATGGAGGGGGTCAGATGTCCGGAGGCCTCGGTGAAGTCGGCCGGCACGATCCGGAAGGACTTGATCGCCTCGGCCTGGGACACGGACTGGTTGGCGTGGTTGATGAGCTCCTGGACCGCGGCCATGACGGCGGGGTTGACGGCAGCCTCGGCGAGCGAGGTCGAGGCCGGGAGCCCGTGGCGGCCCAGCCAGCCGGGCAGCGCTTCTTCGTCCAGGGTCACCAGGGCACCAATGAACGGGCGGTTGTCACCGACCACGAGCACCTGCGAGACGAGCGCGTCCGCGCGGATCTGGTCCTCCAGCAGGGCCGGGACGACGTTCTTGCCGCCGGCCGTGACGATGATTTCCTTCTTGCGCCCGGTGATGGTCAGGAACCCCGCCTCGTCCAGCTGGCCGATGTCGCCGGTGCGGAACCAGCCGTCCTCGAAGGTTGCAGCGGACAGGTCATCGCGCTTGTAGTAGCCGCGCATGACGCACACGCCCTTGGCGAGGATCTCGCCGTCGTCCGCGATCCTGACGGAGTTGCCCGGAATCGGGGCGCCGACCGTGCCGATCTTGATCAGGTCGGGGGTGTTGACGGTGATCGGCGCCGTGGTTTCAGTCAGCCCGTATCCTTCCAGGATCTGCATGCCGATGCCCTGGAAGAAGTGGCCCAGCCGTTCACCGAGCGGCCCGCCGCCGGAAACGGCATGGGAGACGTTCCCGCCCATGGCGGCCCGTAGCTTGCTGTACACGAGCTTGTCGAACACGGCGTGCTTGAGCTTCAGCACGAGCCCGACCTTGCCGGCCTGCCGGGCCCGGGAGAATTCGATGGCGGTGTCCGCGGCGCGGTGGAAGATGGCGCCCTTGCCGCCGTCCTCGGCCTTGGTCAGGGCCGAGTTGTAGACCTTCTCGAAAACGCGCGGGACGGCGAGGATAAAGGTCGGTTTGTAGCTCTGCAGATCCGGCAGCAGGTTCTTGATATCCGGGGTGTGCGCCACCGTGACGCCGGCCGCGACTGCCAGCACAGAGATGAAGCGTGCGAAGACGTGGGCCATGGGCAGGAACATGATGGTCCGCGCCTGCTCGTGGACGATCGTGCCCAGCGACGTGACCAGCGCGTTCTCGGACAGTTCCACGAAGTTGCCGTGCGTCAGCTCGCAGCCCTTGGGCCGGCCGGTGGTGCCCGAGGTGTAGATGATCGTGGCGACATCGTTCAGGGACGCCTGGCTGCGGCGTGCTTCGAGCTCGGCATCGCTGACGCCGGCTCCGGCCGCACGGACCTCGTCCAGGCTGTCGCCCTCGAGCTGCCAGACATGCCCCAGGGCGGTGAGGCCCTCGGAGGTGGCCGCCTGCCGGATGATGTCCTCGTGGTGCGCCGATTCGCCGAACGCGGCCACGGCGCCGGAGTCGCCAAGGTTCCAGGCCACCTGGGAGGGGGAGGAGGTTTCATAGATCGGGACCGAGACGGCGCCGGCGAACCAGATGGCGAAGTCGATCAGGGCCCATTCATACCGGGTGCGGGACATGATGCCCACCCGGTCGCCGGCGGCCACACCGCTGGCCATGAGGCCCTTGGCGAGGGCCGAGACGTCGGCCAGGAATTCCGTGGCGCGGACGTCCTGCCACTGGCCGGCTGCGTCGAGCCGCGAGAACAGCGCAGGGTTGGAGGCCTTGGCCGCCTGGCGCACCACGAGATCGGTGACATTGGTGTCCGGATCGACATTCACCAGGGGCGGGACAATGATTTCTCGCACGACAGCTCCTTTGGTATCCATAGGCCCGCAAGGGGTACCGCTAAGCCTAGTATGCGGCCCCCCGAAGGTGTGTTCTGCGACACCTACTGGCGAGTAACTTTACGGTCGGGGCCGCCGTTCCGCCAGTCGGGGATGCTGCGGGCACGTGCGCGGCGCTCTGCTGCCGCGTCATTCAGCCGGGCTTTCGCTGCCGTTGCGGCCCCGGCGAATAGAATGGGGCACCATGCAGACACCAACACCCGGCCGGCAGCCCGGCCTGCGCCGCCGGACCGCCGCCTGGCGAAGCAGGACCCTGGCCGGAGCCGCGGCCGCCACGGCCGGGCACGACCTCCGCTCACACCTGCGGCTGGGCCGCAAGGGCCTGGCGATCGGCGTCGACATCGGGGGAACCAAGGTTGCTGCCGGCGTGGTGGACGCCGAGGGCAGGATCCTCAGCCAGGCCAAACGCTCCACCCCGGGCAACGACCCGCGCGCCGTGGAACAGGTCATTGTCGAACTCGTCGGAGAGCTGGGCGCCGGACACCGGATCTGGTCGGTCGGAATCGGCGCTGCCGGCTGGATGGACCTCGACGGCGGCACTGTCCTCTTCAGCCCACACCTGGCCTGGCGCAATGAACCGCTGCGCGAGAACCTGCAGCGGCTGCTGCGCCGCCCCGTCCTGCTGACCAACGACGCCGACGCCGCCGCCTGGGCGGAGTGGCGCTTCGGCGCCGGACAGGGACAGGACCGTCTGGTCTGCATCACCCTGGGCACCGGAATCGGCGGGGCCATGGTCATGGACGGACGGCTCGAACGCGGCCGCTTCGGTGTGGCGGGGGAGTTCGGCCACCAGATCATCATGCCGGGCGGGCACCGCTGCGAGTGTGGCAACCGCGGCTGCTGGGAACAATACGCCTCGGGCAATGCGCTCGGCCGCGAGGCCAGGGAACTGGCCGCCGCGAATTCCCCGGTTGCCCAGGAACTGCTCAAGGCCGTGGACGGCGACGTGGCACGCATTACGGGCGTGATCGTGACGGAGTTGGCCAAGGCCGGGGACCAGACCTCCCGCGAACTCCTCGAGGACGTCGGGGAGTGGCTGGGCCTTGGCCTGGCGAACCTCGCAGCGGCACTGGACCCAGGCAAGTTCGTGATCGGCGGCGGACTGTGCGACGCCGGCGAGCTGCTCGTCGCGCCGGCTCGAAAGGCCTTCGCGCGGAACCTCACCGGCCGCGGCTTCCGCCCCGCGGCGGAGATCGAACTGGCGGCCCTGGGACCCAACGCCGGGCTGATCGGCGCCGCCGACCTCTCCCGGGTCAGCAGCCGCATGCACACCCAATAGCGTGCCTGCATAAGCCCTGAACCAACCAGCGCGGTGCCTGGCGCCCAGACCGGGTGGACTAGATGCGCGCCCCGTCGTCGTGCTCGTCCTTCTCGCCCGGCAGCTTCATGATCAGGAACACCACGGAGGCCGCGAATGCGGCCACCATGCCCACGATCGCCAGCGTCGGGGCCGACCGCCAGAACATCGCCGAGAACACGAGCGCAATCGGGCCGCCCACCGCGCCAATCCAGGCAAGGACGGTCATCGGATCTGCACCGGCCAGGCTGGGCGGCTCCTCCGGGACGAACACGCCATCGTCGTCGTCGGCCTCGTAGTCCCGGGGGCCGGATGCGGTGTCCGGTGCCTCACTGCTGCCCGCGGCCGGGTTCCCCGGGGCGGAGGCGAGCCGCTCCCTGGCGGAAAGTTCGATCGGCGCGACGCCGGCGAGGCCCAGCGGGTCGAAATCGCTGAACGACCTGTTCGCACCGGTGCCAGCACCGGAGCCAGCGCCGGTGACGGCGGCGCTGTCCGTTCCGCCGGCCGGGCCGTCAGTTCCCCCAATTGCCTCGTCCCCGCCTGCCCCGACCCCTTCCAGCCTGGCGACGAGATCCAGCCACACGGCGTCGTCATCGGCAAGCGGTTCGTCCGCGGCGGGCGGGTCCTGCGCCTCAGGGGGCGGGGTGGTGCCCGGACGCTGGAGGCCGGATGCGTCAGCGCCAGGCGACCGGGCGTCGTCGGGGTCAGGGGTCTCGGGGTCAGGGACGTCGGGGTCCGGTTTAGTCATTGGCCGTGTCCTTCCGGCTGGCGCGGGCGGCGCCCGGACCGGCTGCGGCTGCAACGGACCGGACAAATTCGGCCGTGCCACGGAAGATCTCGGGCGCGTCGTTGTCCATGGTAGCGACGTGGTAGCTGTTTTCCAGCCGGACCACCTCAAGCGGGGCGTTGGTCAACCCGCGGCGCAGGGCCTCCATGCTGGACTCGGACACCACATGGTCCACTGTGGAACGGTAGACCCGGACCGGAGCCGTGACGCGGGGCAGCAGCCGCACGGTGTCCTTGAACATCTTGTTGAGCTCGTGCGCGGCGGCCACCGGAGTGCGCGGGTAGGCGCACTCATCCATGCCCGGTTTGAGGATGTCATTGGCGATCGCCGGGGTGCTCTTGAGGACAAACTTCAAGACGCCCGCCAGCGGGGCGCGGGGATCATCGATGATTAGGCCGGGGTTGACCACCACCACCCCCGCTACGGGGCGGGTGGCCGCGATCCGCAACGCGAGGGCGCCGCCCATGGACAGCCCCGCCACGACCACGACGTCGCATTCTTCCGCAAGCTCCAGGTAGGCCGCGTCCAAGGCAGCATGCCAGTCCTGCCACCGGGTCTTGGCCAGCTCCTGCCAGCTCGTTCCGTGCCCCGGCAGCAGGGGCAGCCGGACGGCGAACCCGGCACCGGCCAGGGACAACGCCCAGTCCCGCACACCGTGCGGGCTGCCGGTGAAGCCGTGCGAGACCACGACCCCGGTCCGGGGGATGGTTCCGGTGAACGGGCTGCTGAACGGCGAATGGTCCGGGAGGATGCTCATGGGGACTCCGAGGGGGCGCGGGGCGGCGAAATGGCGTGGGCGTGCTGCAGGAAGAAACGCACTGATTCTTCAAAGAGTAGCGGCGCATCGGCGTCCAGGGTGGCAACGTGCCCGCTCTTCGGGAGGGGAACCACCGTGAGTTCCCGGGACCCGAGCCGCCTGCGCAGCAGCGCCAGGGACGACGGCGGGACCACCGCGTCGGTGTCCGACTTGAACACCAGGGCCGGGGCGGAGACGGACGGCAGGTCCCGGAGGGTCGCGGCGAACAGCCGGCGCAACTGGTGGACGGCGGCCAGCGGCGTCAGGGAGTAGTCACCGTCGTCGGTGGTGGCCGCCGTGGAATTGTCCTCCTGGATGGGCGTGGTGGTGCGCTGGAAGTACTTGAGCAGTCCCACGATCCGGACCCTGCGGTCATAGAAGCTCAGGCCGGGGTTGACGGCGGCCACGCCGGCCACGCTGTGGCGGGCCGCGGTACGCAGGGCGATCGTGCCGCCCATGGACAGTCCCGCGACATAGCAGTCATCAGTCCGGGCGGCCAAGTCCAGGTACGCCGTTTCAAAGCTCCTGTACCAGTCCTGCCAGCCCTGCCGGGCGAGATCCCGCCAGTGGGTGCCGTGCCCGGGCAGTAGCGGTACCGAGACGGCGAAACCCTGGGCGGCGAGGTGGCGGGCCCACGGCAGGACGCTGAGCGGGCTGCCTGTGAAGCCGTGGCAGATGGCCACACCGGTCCGGGCGTTGGGGCCGTGGCCCGGGTAGCTGAAAGCGGCGGGCGCAGGGGGAGTGCTGCTTTCAGTCATGAGCCCATCGTGTCACCCTTAGCGCCAAAACTCACTAGAGTAAGGTGTCCATTGAAGCTTGGCCGGACCCGGTTCGGGCCGCAGGCCAGACGCCTTCCGGAGAGGTCACCGAGTGTTTTATTGGTTCATGAAGACGTTTGTCCTGGGGCCGGTGCTCAGGCTGCTGTTCCGGCCCTGGGTCAAGGGCCTCGACAACGTCCCTGCCGAGGGCGCCGCGATCCTTGCCTCGAACCACCTCTCCTTCTCGGATTCCATCTTCATGCCGGTCATGGTGCCGCGGCCGGTCGCGTTCCTGGCGAAATCCGAATACTTCACCGGCACCGGGATCAAGGGAAGGCTGACCGCAGCCTTCTTCCGGCTCACCAACCAGCTCCCCATGGACCGGTCCGGGGGCGCCGCGTCCGCGCAGTCGCTGAACGCCGGCATGGACGTGCTCAAGAAGGGTTCCCTCCTGGGCATCTACCCCGAGGGGACCCGCAGCCCCGACGGGCGCCTCTACCGCGGCAAGGTGGGGGTTGCGCGCCTTGCGCTGCAGGCCCGCGTCCCGGTCATCCCGGTGGCAATGATCGGAACGGACAAAGTCCAGCCGATCGGCAAGCGCGTGCCCAACATCCGCCGCATCGGCATGATCTTTGGCGAACCGCTCGACTTCAGCCGCTACTACGGCATGGAGGATGACCGGCTGATCCAGCGTTCAGTGACCGACGAGATCATGTACGAACTCATGCGCCTCTCCGGCCAGGAATACGTGGATGAGTACGCCGCCGTCGTGAAGCTCCGCCTGGCGGGCAAAGCGCAGGACGCGGCCCCGGACAAAACCCCTGCGGGCCCTGACGCGGTGCAGGATGCGGCCGCCGGCAATACCCCGAACGAAGCCCCAAACACGGCCCCAACGGAAACCCCGAATGAAGCCGCTGCCGGGGATGCGGGGCCGGAGGTTCCCGGCCCCGCATGAGCGGGCCACGGGTGCCATATGACGGCAGCCGGGCTGTCAATGACAGGCAGGGCCCCCGAACCTTGATGGGGCAACTATCCTTAGATAGTGACCGAGCTATCTGAGAAACCAGTTTCCCCGCTGACCAGCACCGCCCAGAGCGGAGCCGCCAACTATCCCGGACTGGACAACTGGCGGGAGCTCCCGGCCTCGCAGCAGCCCACCTGGTCGGACCCGGCTGTGTTCGAGGCGTCTGTCAAGGAACTTTCCGTCCTCCCGCCCCTCGTGTTCGCCGGCGAAGTGGACATTCTTCGCGAACGGCTCGCCGCCGCCGCGCAGGGCAAGGCGTTCCTGCTCCAGGGCGGCGACTGCGCCGAGACCTTCGAAGCCGCGACGGCGGACAAGATCAGCGCCCGCGTCCGGACCATCCTGCAGATGGCCGTTGTCCTGACCTACGGCGCGGCCATGCCCGTCATCAAGATGGGCCGCATGGCTGGCCAGTTCGCCAAGCCCCGCTCCTCCAACGATGAAACGCGCGAGGGCGTCACCCTGCCGGCCTACCGGGGCGACATCGTCAACGGCTACGATTTCACGCCCGAGTCCCGCGCCCACGACGCCGGCCGGATGCTCAAGGCCTACCACACCTCCGCTTCGACGCTGAACCTGATCCGCGCCTTCACCCAGGGCGGTTTCGCGGACCTGCGCCTGGTGCACCAGTGGAACAAGGGCTTCACCGAGAACCCGGCCCACGCCCGCTACGAGTCCCTGGCCCGGGACATCGACCGCGCCATCAAGTTCATGGCCTCCTGCGGTGCCGACTTCGAGGCCCTGAAGCGGGTGGAATTCTACGCGAGCCACGAGGCCCTGCTGCTGGACTACGAGCGCGCCCTGACCCGCATCGACTCGCGCACGGGGCTGCCCTACGACACCTCCGCGCACTTCCTTTGGATCGGGGAGCGGACCCGCGAGCTGGACCACGCACACGTTGACTTCCTCTCCCGCGTCCGCAACCCGATCGGCGTCAAGCTCGGCCCGTCGACCAGCGGCGACGACGCCCTGCGCCTGATCGACAAGCTGGATCCGAACCGGGAGCCCGGCCGGCTCACCTTCATCACCCGCATGGGTGCGGGCAACATCCGCGAGAAGCTGCCGGCGATCGTCGAGCGCGTCACCGCCTCCGGGGCCCAGGTCCTTTGGGTCACCGACCCCATGCACGGGAACACGGTCACCTCGCCCAACGGCTACAAGACCCGCAATTTCGACGACGTTATTGACGAAGTGCGCGGATTCTTCGAAGTCCACCACGCGCTCGGCACCGTTCCCGGCGGCCTGCACGTGGAGATGACGGGGGACGACGTCGCCGAGTGCCTCGGCGGAGCCGACCCGATCGACCAGGAAGCCTTCCTGGACCGCTACGAGTCGGTCTGCGATCCGCGCCTGAACCACATGCAGTCGCTCGAGATGGCGTTCCTGGTGGCCGGAGCGCTCTCCAAGCGCTGACGCACTGATCGGCAGAATGCGTCTGGCAGAACGCATTCCGGCAGAACGTTTCCCACAGAACGCATTCTGAGAAAAAGCTCCGCCCGGCTACAGCAGCCGGGCGGAGCTTTCTTGTGCGATGGCAGGGGCCGGAGCGGGGTGCCTGTCAGACGACGGTAAGCGTGACGGTCGAGCCTTCCGGGGCCTTCGTGTCCACCGGATTCTGGTCCCGGACCGTGCCGAAGAAACCGCCGAGGATGTTATCGACCTGGACCTTGAAGCCGAGTTTCTCAAGGGCTTCCTGGGCCTCCGAGGCCTGCTTGCCGATGAAGCTGGGCACCTCGACGAGCTTCGGGCCCTTCGAGATGGTCAAGGTGACGGTGCCGCCCTTGGTCAGGTTGCCGGCGGCCGGGTCCTGCGCCAGCACCGCGCCCTCGGGGACATTCCTGTCGTTGACTGCTTCCGGGGCCACCACGGCCTTCAGGCCGGCGGCTTCCAGGGCCTTAACAGCGGCGTCCTGCGCCTGCCCGCGGACATCCGGGACCGGGATGGGCTGCGGGCCCTTCGAGACGGTCAGGCCCACGGGCGTCCCGTGCCTGACCGGGTTGCCGCTGCGCGGAGCCTGGGCAAGGACGGTTCCGGCAGGCGCCTTCTCGTCGAAGGTCTCGGTAATCGGGCCCAAAGCCATCTGGGCGCCGTTGAGCGTGGTCTTGGCCTCGTCCAGGCTCTTGCCGGCCAGTTCCGGCAGCGGGAACAGCTCCGGGCCCTTGGACACGGCCAGCGACACGGGCTGGAACTTGCGGATGACCTCCCCGGCGGTCGGCTCCGAGCCGACCACGAGCCCGGGCGAGACGTCGTCGTCGAAGACATCCTTCACCGTGGATTGGAAGCCGGCGGTGCGGAGCAGGTCCTGGGCCTCGGCAACGGTCTTGTTCGCCACCGGGGGAATCGTTCCCGGCGACCCCGGACCCATGCCGAAGAACCAGCCGGCGACGGCGGCGAGCAGCGACGCGACGACGAGCAGGACGATCCACAGCAAGCCGCGGCGCCGGGGGTTGCCCTCGTGCAGGGTCCTGGTGGGCGTGGCGGCGGCTCGCTGGCGCGCCTTCTCCTCGTCCCGGTCCAGTTTGCGCTGGGCGCGTTTGCTGGGGGCAACCGCGCTCTCCGCCGGGCCGTCATACCCGGCGCCGTCGTAGGCCGCCTCGTCCGGGGTGGACAACGGTCCGTAGGCCGGACGCCGCGGGGCACCGGACATCACGGTGGTCGGGTTGCCGCTGGTGCGGGAAATCATCTCGGTGGGCCGGGCGAGGCTGCCGTATACCTCAGTCTGCATTTCCGTGGGCATTCCGGTGGGCGGCAGCACGTGGGCCGTTTCCTGCGCGTCCGACGCCGGACCGGTACCGCCTGGCGGCCGGGTTGGCGGTGCTGCCACGGCCGGCAGGGTGCTGCGAGCCGCCGGCGGCTGGAGGTCGAGTTCGGCGTCGCTGAGGTTGGTCCTGATGTGCCGGAGCTCGGACAACAGGGCGCTGCCGTCGACGGGGCGCTTGTCCGGGTCCCGGTCCGTGCACCACTGGACGAGTTCGTCGATCTCCGCGGCCAGCCCGGGAACCTCCAGCGAGGGCGCTGCGACGGTGGAATTGACGTGCTGGTAGGCGACCTGGATGGGCACGTCGCCTTCGAACGGCTGCCGGCCCGTGATCATTTCGTAGAGCATGATCCCGACGGAATAGATGTCGCTGCGGGCATCTGCCTGTTTGCCCAGGACAAGTTCGGGGGAGATGTAGGCGACGGTCCCGATCAGGGCGCCCGTGCTGGTGGACGTCGAGATAGCGCGTGCCAGGCCGAAGTCGCCGAGCTTGATCCGCCCGTCGTCGGCGATCAGGACGTTTTCGGGCTTGATGTCCCGGTGGATCATTCCGGCGGCGTGCGCGGCGCCGAGGCCTTCGACGACCGGATCGATCAGCGCCAGGGCCAGCCGCGGCGACAGGGCGCCCTTGTCATTGAGGACATCCCGCAGCGTGTGGCCCTTGATGAATTCCATGACCAGATAGGCGAGCCGGCCGTCCTCGCCCTGGTCCAGGACGCCCACGACGTGTGGGTGGGAGAGCCGGGCGGCAGCCTTGGCTTCGCGGCCCAGCCGATCGAGGAACTGCGGGTCGTCAGCCAGATGGGGATGGAGCACCTTCAGCGCGACATCACGCTCAAGGCGCTGGTCCGTGGCGAGGTACACGGTGGACATCCCGCCGCGGGCAAGCCTGGATTGAACCTGGTAGCGGTTGTCCACCAGGTTCCCTACGAGAGCATCCGACACGTATTCCTGCACCTTACAATCGTAGTCGCTGGACAGAAACGGGCCCGAATCAACATGCGATCCGGGCCCGTAGCGTCACGCTCCGCCGAAAGGGAGCCTGTGCTGGAGTCTGTAGTTGGCCGAGCGGCCGGGTTTAGCTGAACAGTTGCCGGTTGGCCTTGATGGCGGCGACGTAGCCCTTGGTGTCCTCGAACATGCCGTTCTGGCTCACCGAGTACTGGCCCTGGTAGTAGCCGGCGATTGCGTTGTCCACATCCGGGCTCGTGCGGACCAACTGGCGGATGATCGCGATGCCTGCCGTGGCGTTGTCGTAGGGATCGAGCAGGTTCAGCTGGCGGCCCACCAGATCGGAGGCCCATTCGCCGGAGGACGGGATGACCTGCATGGTGCCGATCGCATTGGCCGGTGACACCGCACGCTGGTCGAAGCCGGATTCCTGGAAGGCAAAAGCCAGTGCAAGGCTGGCGTCCACGCCCATGCGCCGGGCCGTGTCCGCGACGATCGACTTCATCTGCTGGCGGGTGGGCACCGGAGAGGCATTGAGCAGCGCCTTGTTCTGGTTGGCCGAGCTGACCACCGCGGCCGGGTAGCTGAACCCGAGGAACGTGCTGGGCACGAGGGGCGTGGTGGTGGCAGGCGTGCTCGATGCCGGTGCGATGGTCGACGCGCCGGGGATGACGAGCTTCTGGCCGGGGTAGATGATGCTCGACATTGTCAGCCGGTTGGCCGACAGGACGTCCGAGAGCCTGACACCGTTGCGGGCCGCGATGCCGGAGAGGGTGTCGCCGGCCTTGATGGTGTAGGAGCCGGAACTGGCCGGCGCGGGCGCCGACGGCTTGGGTGCGGCGGCCGTCACGGGTGCGGAGGGGGCCGGGGTGCTGGAACCGCCGCCGACCTTGACCTTCTGGCCGGGATAGATCACGGAGCTCATGCCGAGCCCGTTCCACTTGAAGATCTCGGAAAGGCCAACGCCGTGGCGGGTGGCGATGGCGCTCAGGGTGTCGCCGGACTTGACGACGTACACGCTGCCGCCGCCCGAGGCGGGCGTTGTCGGCGTCGATTTCGCCGGTGCGGACGGTTTGGGCGCTGCCGGCGTCGGCGTCGAGCCCGTGAGCTTGATCTTCTGCCCCGGGTAGATGATGGTGTTCGCCTGCAGGTTGTTCAGCTTGAGCACGGCAAACGTGTCCAGGCCGTAGCGGCCGGCAATGGCACTGATGGTGTCGCCGCGGGCGATCGTGTAGACGGCCGGAGCGGCCGTCTGCGCGGGCCGCAAGGCGCTCGGCAGCGTCACCGGGACGGAGGCGGCCGGGATCACTGCCGCCTTCAGGGATGTCGCCGCGTCAGCCTTCGCCTGGGCACGCATGGCGGCCGCGAGCGTTGCCGGGACCGAGCGCACCCGCGATTCGGCTGCGGCAGGCTGGGCGATCGCCAGGGAGGAAAGCACGACGGCGGGAAGCGCCGCCGTCGTCGCCGCGATGAGCGGCAGGCTGCGCCCCGGACGGAGCTGTGGCGAACGTGAGGTTGTCATTGGAAAGATCCTCTTCTCAGCGGCAACGCTGCGGTCAGGCCGGTAGAACTGGTGTTACCAGTGTGACAAAAGTTATTTCTGTTACAAATGTGATCTATGTGAATCTCTCATGAATTGGCAATTAGCACAAGAACCGTTTGACATTCCGCAAACCCGTTTCCGGTGGAGTGTCGCCCGAAAGTCGTTCCAGGGGAGTCCCCCGGTGAAGCCGGGCGGCATTCCGGCGCGGCGGGACCGGCCATGGCCGCAGCGTGAATTCTGCGGATGCCGACTAGGCGGCGGGGCACCGGCCGTGGCAATCTTTATGCGTGAGTAATGTAGAAAGCCTCGTGGGCGAATGGCTGCCCCTGCCCGATGTCGCACAGCTTCTGAACGTATCTATCACCAAGGTCCATGCATTGCTGGACGAGCGTGCGCTGGCGGCCGTGAGAATCGGCGACCGGCGCATCCGGTCCGTGCCTGCGGCTTTCATCCAGGACGGGCATGCGGTGGAGAGCCTGAAAGGCACCATTGTTGTTCTCTCAGACGCCGGATACTCGGATGAGGAACTGATCAACTGGCTCTTTACGCCGGACGATTCCCTCCGCGGCCGGCCCATTGACGCCCTGCGGGAAGGGCGCAAGACCGAAATTCGCCGCAGGGCGCAATCACTGGCCTGGTAAAAGCAGACCGGCAGCAACTGCGCCGGCAGCATCCCCCGGACGTGCCATGACGGGCCGTGCACAGCGCAAGCGCCGTGCACGGCCCGCCGCGTTTCCAGGCATCGTTTAAAAAGGCATTGCTGCCGTGAGGGCCGGGTTAAGCGGCGCGGCTGACCGTGGCTTCTGCCAGCCTGCGGAGCGCGGTTTTGGGCAGCTCCTGAAGCGGCAGCAGGTCCAGGGCGGCGAAGGCGGCCTTGCCGAACTCCTCGATGAGCACTTCCGTGGCCTGGAGTGCGCCGCAGTCCACGATGATCCGCCGGATCTCCTCGATGTCCGCGTCGCCGAGATCGGGGCTGCCCAGCTTGGCGTCGATGAACTCTGATTCGGCCGCGGAGGCCTGGTCCAGGGCGAAGGCCACCAGGACCGTGCGCTTGCCCTCACGGAGATCGTCCCCGGCAGGTTTGCCGGTGGTGACGGGGTCACCGAAGACGCCAAGGACATCGTCCCGCAGTTGGAACGCCTCACCGAGCGGCAGCGCGAACGCGGAATAGCCGCGCAGCAGCTCGTCGCCGGCGCCGGCCAGGGCGCCGCCGAGGGCGAGCGGGTGTTCGGTGGAGTATTTGGCCGACTTGAACCGGATGATGGACTGGGCCCGGCTGACGGCCCCGGCGCGGTCCCGCCGGGGCCCGGCGACCTCTTCCAGGATGTCGAGGTACTGCCCGGCCATGACTTCTGCACGCATGAGGTTGAAGATCAGCCGTGCCGGGCTGCCGGAGGCGGCACGGTGTCCGATCTCCGTGAACGATTCCTCGCTGAAGGACAGGCAGAGATCCCCGGTCAGGATCGCTGCCGCGTGGCCGAACCGCTCGCTGTCCAGCGCCCAGCCCTGGGCCTCGTGCAGTTCAATGAACCTGCGGTGGACGCTGGGTCCGCCCCGGCGGGTGTCCGAGCGGTCAATGATGTCATCGTGGATCAGGGCCGCGGCCTGGAACAGCTCCAGGGCCGAGCCGGCGGTGACCACCTCGGCCGCGCCGGCTTCTCCGCCGGCGCCGCGCCACCCCCAATAGCACATGAGCGCCCGCAGGCGCTTTCCGCCCGTGACCAGGTTTGAGATCGAGCCCATGAGCGGATCGATGTCCTGGGAGATCGAGGCCATGATGGCCTGTCGGCTGGTCAGGAACTCGGTGAGCTTGCCGGCGACGGCGGCCACGTAATCCGCCTGCTCGAGCCGCAGCTGTTCGGCGAGACTCACTTGACGGACTCGGCAGCGACGTTCGCACCGATCGTGAACGTGGACACCCCTGTTGTCTGCATGACGGAGATGTTCACGGTTTCGTTGTCCCCGCGCAGGAAGTCCTTGGAAGGCAGGGCACCGACGGTTTCCCCGGGTACGGGCTTGAATCCCTGCGCCTGCAGCCCCTTGGCGTAGAAAGCCAGGACATCGGCGGCCGGGGCGGTGATGCTGCCGACCAGTGCCGCGGTTGCCGGCACCGTGGTTTTGTCGAAGCTGCTGGAGACGACCTGGGCTCCTGGCATCAGCGGCAGGAGTTTCTGCGGGAAGCCGGGTACGAGGGCGCCGACCGTGGCTGACGTGCCGGGCTCCGCGGAAGGGCTGGGGGGAGCCGTGGTGGAGGACTGCGCAGAGGCGTCCGGGGTCGACGCCGGCGACGCCGCCGGGCTCCCGGTGCCGGCAGGCGTGCATGCGGCCAAGGCCAATAGCGCGCCAGCCGCCGCGATGGCGGCTGCGGCACGTTTGCGCTGTCCAAATACCTTCACAGGGACTTTCCTCCTGGGGTTGAAGCGGAATCAGCCTCCAGTTTAGTCAGTCCCCGGGCATAGGATTGAAGACGTGGGGCCGGACGCAGAGAATCAGCAGGGAGCGCAGAGGAATATGCACCCCAACGGGCCCTCGAATGCGCAGCCCCAGATCCAGCCTGCCGGCAGCCTGGGCGGGGACTCACTGCTGGAACTGCGGCGCAGCAGCATCATGCACGTGGACATGGACGCCTTCTTTGTCTCCGTGGAGTTGCGCAGCCGGCCCGAGCTGAAGGGAAAGCCCGTGATTGTGGGCTACCCGGCGGACCGCTCCGTGGTGCTCTCCGCGTCCTATGAGGCCCGCGCCTTCGGCGTCAGATCGGCGATGCCCATGGTGGTGGCGGCGCGCATGTGCCCCTCGGCTGTCATCATCGAGCCCCGCCACAAGCTGTACTACGAAGTGTCCGGCCAGATCATGGCAATCTTTGGTTCCATCACCGACCTCGTCGAGCCGCTCAGCGTGGATGAGGCGTTCCTGGACGTCGGGGGAGCCATCCGGAGGCTCGGGCCGCCACGGGAGATTGGCGAACTCATCCGGGCCCGCGTGTTCCGGGAGCTGGGCATTACGGCATCAGTGGGCATCGCCGCCAGCAAGTTTGTGGCCAAAATCGCGTCCACCCGCTGCAAACCGGACGGGCTGCTGCTGATCCGGCCGGAGGAAACCGTCCCCTACCTGCACAGCCTTCCCGTCAGTGCGCTCTGGGGAGTCGGCGGCAAGACCGTGGAGGTGCTGGCCCGACGGGGCATCAGGACGGTGGCGGACGTCGCAGCGTCGCCGCTGCCCTCGCTGCGCAAGCTGCTGGGCGCATCGGGGGAGCATGTCTACCGGCTCTCCTGGGGCATCGATCCGCGGCCCGTGACGCCGGTCCGCCTGGAAAAGAGCATTGGTGCCGAGGAGACGTTCGCCACCGACACCGCGGATGACGCGCTGCTTCACAGGGAGCTGCTGCGCCTTTCGCACCGGACGGCGGAGCGCCTCCGCAGTGCCGGTATGCACGCCCGCACCGTGGCGCTCAAGCTGCGCTACGCCGACTTTTCCACTATTACCCGCAGCCGCACCGTGAGCACACCGATCGACAGCGCCCAACTCCTGTACGCGGTGGCAGTGCAGCTCCTGGAATCGGTGGGTCAGCGGCCCATGACGGTCCGGCTGGTCGGCATCCGCGCCGAGCAGCTGGAAGAGGCCGCCGATGCCCCGCTTCAGCTCAGTCTTGACCGACGGGACGACAACTGGCGGGCCGCCGAACAAGCCCTCGATGCTGTCACCCGGAAGTTCGGCAACAAGTCCGTCCTTCCGGCCCGGCTCCTGGATTCCGGGGGCGCCCTTGAGTGAACCCGGCCTGAACCCCGTCGGGCCGCCCGTTCCCAAGGGTTCCGGCGGCGAAAGGGCCTTAAGACTGTCTTTCAGAACAGGCCGCAACAATCTATCCTTATTAATACCTAGGTTTAGGACTACTGGATCGACCGTTCGGGCGACCTGGCCAGCTAAGACCGGCGCGGGAGAGCTGAATTGGCCCCCTTTTCACCAATGGCGGTGACGGGGGAACCACTTCGGAATCCCGGGCGTTAGGGAATTAGGGCAATGGCCACGTCATGCCCGGACGTTGGCAGACTTGAGGAGGTCGTGATGCCGCTCTCGGAACACGAACAGAAGTTGCTGGAGCAACTTGAGAAGCAGCTGCATGAGGACGACCCAAAGTTTGCAAGCTCAATGGGATCGGTCCCCGGACGCTCATGGTCCACCCGCCACCTTGTCATCGGCGTGCTCGCGACTCTCGCGGGCGTGCTGCTGTTATTGGTCGGGGTGTCGATGCAGAACATCTTTGTCGGGGTCCTCGGCTTTGTTGTGATGGGCGCCGGCGTCTATTTCGCCACGATGCGCAGTTCTGCGGTCGGCAAGGCCAGGGCAGCCGGCGGACGCAAGCAGGGCAAGCCCAGGAGTTCGTTCATGAGCAACCTCGAGCAGCGCTGGGACGAACGGCACGGGGGCGAGTCCTAAACCGCTCAGTGACGGCCCCGTAAAGTCCTCCACTTCCCGCCACCGGTCCGCCGGGGAGCGGCGCGAGACCCGCTTCGGCGGGTCTTTCGCCATTTAACGCGGTTATTTCCGGCGCCTTTGCTGCAGCCTTGCTGGAATTTGGCTTCGATGGCGCCGCAAAAGGGACAACCGCACCGAATTATTCGCTCCCGCGCCGGTGCGCCCCGTCAATCGGTGCGGGGTGGGAGGCAAGCAGGCAAAAATCGCTCCACTTTCCCCCACCAGTCCCGATTGCCTGCAAATGCTGGGAAGAAGGGGGATAAACATCCGCAGAATTGTCTAAACATCCCGGGCGTGTCGTTGACTGTGGAGCGATGTGGAGTAATGTGGAGGGCGTAAGAGGGTAGTGGCAGCACAGGGGACGTTGGACTTCCTAAAACAGACAGGCGGTGGGCCGTGTTTCTCGGCACACATTCGCCGCGTCTGGATGAAAAAGGTCGAATTATCCTCCCCGCGAAGTTCCGAGAGGAACTTGCCAGCGGGCTGGTTCTCACAAGGGGCCAGGAGCGTTGCATCTACGTCTTCAGTGAGGCGGAATTCGGCCGGGTTCACGAGCAGATGCGGGAGGCTCCAATTTCCTCCAAGCAGGCACGTGACTACATCCGTGTTTTCCTCTCTGGAGCCTCGGACGAGGTACCTGACAAGCAGGGGCGCGTGACGATTCCGCCGGCGCTCCGGGAGTATGCAGGTCTTGGCCGGGAACTCGCCGTCATTGGCGCAGGATCCCGGGCAGAGATCTGGGACGCCCAAGCCTGGAATGAGTACCTGGCCGAAAAGGAAACCGCCTTCTCGGAAACAGACGACGCCATCCCGGGGATTCTCTGAACCCCCACTGATCCACCAGCAAACAACGTTCCTTGATCGAGATCTCCAGCCGCCCATCCGGTTGCTGTCCTGGCTCACTTCCCCGGAGCCAGGCCGGCGCAGGATAGGCGCGGATGGGGATCTGGACCAAGGAACGTTGCGTAAGAGCAGTACCAAGCAACTCGCAACTAGCAAAGCGCAACTAGCAAAGCTCAAAACAAACAAGGCCAACGAAAGGACGAAGGCATGACGGATCCCGACCAGGCGAAGCCGACGTCCGAACGCCATGTACCGGTCCTCAAGGACCGGTGCATCAATTTGTTGGCCCCCGGCATCGAGGCCGCACGGAGCCGCGGCGAGACCCCCGTGGTGATCGACGCGACGCTCGGCATGGGCGGACACTCGGAGGCCCTCCTGCAGCGCTTCCCGGACCTTCACCTGATCGGCATCGACCGCGACGAGGAAGCCCTGGCACTGGCGGGGGCCAGGCTGGCGCCCTTCGAGAACCGGACCGACCTCGTTCACGCCGTCTACGACGAAATCCCGGACGTCCTCGAAGACCTGGGCTTCACCGAAGTCCACGGAGTGCTCATGGACCTCGGCGTATCGTCCCTCCAGCTGGACGAGCGGGAACGCGGCTTCGCCTACTCCTTCGATGCGCCCCTGGACATGCGGATGGACACCAGCCGGGGCCAGACGGCCGCCGACGTCGTCAATAACTACAGCGAAGAAGAACTCGTCCGGATCATCCGGAAGTGGGGCGAAGAGAAGTTCGCCGGCCGCATCGCGAACAGGATCGTGGCCGCGCGCGCCGAAAAGCCCTTCACCACCACCGGCGAACTGGTCGACCAGATCCGGGCCGTGGTGCCCGCCGGTGCCGCCAAATCCGGCGGCCACCCCGCGAAGCGCACATTCCAGGCGCTCCGGATCGAGGTCAACGAGGAATTGGACGTCCTCGAGCGCGCCATCCCGGCAGCGATCGAGGCCATCGCCCTCGGCGGCCGTGTGGTGGTCATGTCCTACCACTCCCTGGAAGACAAGATCGTCAAGGGCTTCTTCCAGGCCGGATCGAAGTCCTCGGCGCCGCTCGGCTTCCCGGTCGAGCTCGAAGAGCACAAAGCCGAACTCAAAACCCTGACAAAGGGCACCGAGGTACCCACCGCCGCTGAAATCGCCGAAAACCCCCGCGCAGCTTCCGCCCGGCTGCGCGCCGTCGAACGCATCAAAGCCAGGAGAGCCGCATGAGCACCGCCGCCGTCAACAGCTACCCCGTTGCCCAGGGCGCCACTGCCCGTGCCCTGCCCGGCCTCCGCCCCGGCCTTGACCAGCCCCGCAAGGCACGCACCCCGCTGTCGGTGGTCCGCTCCGTGCCGCGCAAGCGCCGCGCACCGTTCGTGGTGCTCTGCTTCGGGCTCCTGGCGATTGCCCTCATGGCCGTGCTGGTCCTGAACATCTCCGTCTCCTCAGCCCAGTACCAGCTGGTCCAGCTCCGCAGTGAACAGACCACACTGACGAAGCAGAACCAGGACCTCACCCAGCAGGTGCAGAACTTCGACGCCCCGCAGAACCTGGCGGCCAAGGCCACGGAGCTGGGCATGGTGGCTTCGGTCGCCAAGGGCCAGATCGACCTCTCCACCCTCAATGTCACCGGCAAGGCCAAGCCGGCCGTCAAGGGTGATGCCCCGGGCGCCGTCATCGCCGCACCGGCCGTCGCCGGGCAGCTCACGGTTGTCCCGCCGGCCACGGAGAACGAGCCTCTCGCCCAGCGCAAGGCGGCGGACACCAGGCCGGCCGACACCAAACCGGCGGACACAGACAAGGCGCCGGCAGCTGTGAAGCCCGCACCCGCACCGAAACCCGCCGCCCCCGCCGTGGAACTCCACGGCGGTTCGGTTCCCGCCCCCGCGCAGAAGACGCCGGGGCAGTAACGTTCACTGACCACCAGCAAGGCAAGCAGCAAGGACTCACCGTGGCGAAGAACTCCGGCAGGGCAAACAAGGCGAAAGCCCCAAACCCCACCCGGCGGCTCCGCGTGGGGCTTGGCATCATGCTGGCGCTCCTGCTGGTGGTCGGCGGCAAGCTGTTCATGGTCCAGGGCCTGGACATCGGGGGACTGGCTGAGGCCGCCCTCAACAACAGGCTCACGCCCACCGTGCTGCCCGCGGAGCGCGGCAGCATCCTCGATTCCTCCGGCGCGGTCCTGGCCAGCAGCGTCATCCGCTACAACGTCGTTGTGGACCAGACAGTCAACACCAAGACCGAAACCTTCCGCCGGTTCGAGACCATCAACGGCAAGGACGAGCTCGTCAAGGTCACCCGGGACCAGGGCATCTCCGAACTCGCCGCCGTGCTCGGCATGGACCGCGGCACCCTCCGCGATGCCCTGACCGGAACCCAGCGCTACTACATCGTGGCCAAGGACCTGAAACCGGACGTCGAGGACAAGGTCTCCAAGCTGCAGATTCCCGGCATCGTCACCGAAGGCACCAGCAAGCGGGTCTACCCCAACGGCTCCGTGGCCGGCGGAATTGTGGGTTTCCTCAAGGACGGCAGCACCGGACAGGCGGGCCTCGAGCAGACCCAGGACGAGGTACTCAAAGGCACACCGGGCAAGCGGCTCTTTGAAATCGGCGCCGACGGACTGCGCATCCCGGTCGGCGTGGACCAATTGACGCCGGCGGTGAACGGCAAGGACATCAAACTCACGCTGAATTCGGACCTGCAGTACTTCTCCCAACAGGCGATCCAAAGCCAGAAGGACAAGCTCAGCGCCGAGTGGGGCGTGATTGTTGTCCAGGACGTCAAGACCGGCAACATCGTGGCCATGGCCGATACCGACTCCCCGGATCCGAACGACCCCGGCAAGGTTGCCGCCGAGGACCGCGGGGTCCGGGCCGTCACCGCCGCCTACGAGCCCGGCTCGGTGGAGAAGATGATCACGGCCGCAGCTGCGATTCAGGAAGGGAAGTCCAGCCCGCTGGACAGGTTCACCATTCCACCGACCTACACAGTGGACGGCCAGACCTTCAGTGACGCGTTCGAACACGGCACCGAGCAGCGGACGCTGGCGGGCATTGTCGGCTATTCCATGAACACCGGCACAGTCATGGTGGGCCAGCGGCTGAGCAAGGAACAGCGCTATGACTGGCTGCGGAAGTTCGGCATCGGCGATGCCCCCGACATCGGTCTGCCGGCCGAATCCAAGGGCATCCTGACCCCGGCCGACCAGTGGGACGGGCGCCAGCAATACACAGTGCTCTTCGGCCAGGGCGTCGCCCAAACCACCCTCCAGACTGTCCGGGCCTACCAGAGCATCGCCAACGACGGCGTGATGCTCCAGCCCCGGCTGATCGACAGCTACATCAACCCGGACGGTGCCGAGGAAAAAGTCCCGGCCAAAGCCCCGCAGCAGGTCGTCTCCAAGGAAACCGCCAAACAGGTCCGCGACATCCTTGAGAGCGCCGTAACCGAGGGCGAGATCAAAGAGGCTGCGATCGACGGGTACCGGGTGGGCGCCAAGACCGGCACATCCGAATCGCCCTGCGACGACGGCAAATCAGGGTTCTGCGGCTATACAGCCTCCATCATCGGAATGGCGCCCATGGACGATCCGCGGTTTATTGTTGAGGTGGTCCTGCAACGGCCCAAGGGAAGCATCTTCGGAATCACCAACGGACCGGTGTTCCGTTCGGTGATGAGCCAGACGCTGCGCACATTCAACGTCCAGCCCTCCACCGGCGAACCCGCGCGGCTGCCGCAGTACGCCAAGTAGCGCCTGTTCCACCTGGCACCCGGAAGTCACCAGCCGACGCCACACCCATTGCCTGCGCGCCGGAGCATTTCCGCGTGCACAGGTCCCGATCTACCAGTGCCCGATTCATTCAGTGCCCGATTTTTTCAGTGCCCGATTTTTTTCAGTGCCCGATTAGTTCAGTGCCCGATCCACTAGCACCACAACGGAGATCCACTTGTCAGAGCTCACCGACCCCGATGCTTCCGCGCCGTCCGGCCATGACTCCACCCAGGGCTTCCGGCCCACTGCGGTTCCCGCAGTGCCGCTGGCAGACATTGGCGCGGCGATCGGCGTCGCCGTTCCCGGTGCATCCGGCTCCGTCCAGGTCACCGGGATCTCCCTGAACTCCCGGTCGGTCCGCCCGGGAGACCTGTACGTGGCCCTGCCGGGCGCCACACGGCACGGGGCCGACTTCGTGTCCCAGGCCGTCGACGCCGGCGCCGTGGCGGTCCTGACAGACGACGCCGGGGCGCGCCTGCTGGCCCTGGGCCATGACATCGCCGTCCCTGTCCTGCTGGCCCACGAGCCGCGCAGCGTGGTCGGCCGGCTGTCCGCGCTCATCTACCAGAGCAGGCCCGACGGCGCCGGGGCACCGGCCCTCTTCGGGGTGACAGGCACCAACGGCAAGACCACCACCACCTATTTCATCAATGCCCTGCTGCGGGCGCTGGGCAAGCGGACCGGGCTGATCGGGACGATTGAGATCCTGGCCGGCGGGGAGCCGATCCCGAGCCTGCTGACCACTCCCGAATCCACGGATGTGCACGCACTGCTGGCGCTCATGCGCGAACGCGGGCTCGATGCCGCCTCCATGGAGGTTTCCTCGCACGCCGTGTCCTTCCACCGTGTCGACGCCGTGGTGTTCGACGTCGCCGGCTTCACGAACCTCACCCAGGACCACCTGGACCTGCACGGGACCATGGAGGAATACTTCCAGACCAAAGCCCGGCTGTTTTCGCCGGAACGCGCCCGCGCCGCCGTCGTGACCATCGATGATGACTGGGGCCGCAAGCTTGCGGCCACCGCCGAAATCCCGGTCACGACCCTGGCCACGGCCGGGACCGACGGCGCCGGGCCGGCTGACGCCGACCGGACCACGGACCGAACCGCGGACTGGACTGTGGTCCGGACTGCTCCGCGGGGCCTCGGCTCCGACTTCGTCCTCCGGCACCGCGACGGCGCCGAGCTGCGCGTCCACACGGGCCTGCCGGGCGGCTTCAACGTCGCCAATGCCGCGCTGGCCACGGTGATGGTCCTCGCCGGCGGCCACGAGCCGGCCGCGGTGCAGGCCGCCCTCGACGCCGCGGATCCCTTCACCGTTGCCGTGCCGGGCCGGATGCAGCTCGTGTCCACGGCCCCGGCCGCCGTGGTGGACTTCGCGCACAACCCCGACGCACTGGCCCGTGCCCTCGAAGCCGTCCGGTCCCCGGAACCCGGATCCAGAGTGATCATCGTTTTCGGCGCCACCGGACAGCGGGACCAGGGCAAACGCCCCGCGATGGGTGCCATCGCGGCGCGGCTGGCGGACACCGTGATTGTCAGCGACGACGATCCCCACGACGAGGACGCGGCGGCCATCCGCGCGGACGTCCTTGCCGGGGCCCTCGCGGCCAAGGACGACGAAGGCCTGGACTGCACAGTCCTGGAGGTCTTCCCGCGCGACGCCGCCATCCTGAAGGCCGTAGAGCTCGCCGGAGCCGGGGACACCATCCTCGTGGCCGGGCGCGGTCACGAGGTCTGGCAGGAAGTCAAGGGAGTCAACCTGGCACTGGATGACCGGGTGGAGCTTCGGAACGCCTTGACAGCACGGGGATTCACCGTTCTCGAAGACCACCGGATAGAGTCCTAAACCGAGATGATTGCATTTACAGCGGCGGAAATCGCCGACATAACCGACGGCCGGCTCGCCGCGGAACCGGGAATTACCCCCGCCTCCGTGGTGACCGACTCCCGCGAGGCCACGGCGGGTTCCCTCTATGTGGCCAAACCGGGGGAGAACGCCGACGGACACGACTTCGTCGGCGCAGCCTTTGACCGGGGCGCCGTATTGGCGCTCGTGGAGCGCGAAGTGGCCGACGCCGCCGGAACGGACTATCCCGCCGTCGTCGTTGAGGACACTGTCCTCGCCATGGGCGCGCTGGCCGCCGAAGCCGTCCGCCGGATCCGCACCAGCCGCGCCGCGGCCGGCGCCGCTTTCACCGTGGTCGGCATCACCGGCTCCGCCGGCAAGACCACCACGAAGGACCTGCTCGCCGGAATCTTCGCGGCCGCCGGCGCCGAAGGTGCCACAGTTGCACCGCAAGGGTCCTACAACGGCGAGATCGGCGTGCCGCTCACAGTCTTCAAAGCCGACTTCGACACCCGCTACCTCGTCATCGAGATGGGTGCCACGGGCATCGGCCACATCCAATACCTCGCGGACATGGTCCGGCCGGAAATCGGCGTCGTCCTCGGCGTCGGCTCCGCCCACGCCGGGGAGTTCGGCGGCGTCGAGAACATCGCGGTGGCCAAGGGCGAACTCGTGGAGGCGCTCCCGGCCGGGGGCACCGCCGTGCTGAACATGGACGACTCCCGCGTCGCCGCGATGGCCACCCGGACCCGGGCCCGCGTGCTCGGCTACACCTCACGCGCGGCCGCCACAGGCCAGGACAACGCCATCCAGGCCGACGTGGCCCAGGCCGATGTGGTGGTGGCCGCGGATGTGGAACTGAACGCCGACGGCCACCCGGAATTTGAGCTCTACCTGCCCGCCGACGTGACGGACGGAAGAGCACCGCACGGACCAACCCGGCACCACGTCGCGGCCAAGCTGATCGGCGCCCATCACATGGCCAACCTCCTCGCGGCCGCGGCCGCGGCCCACGCGGCCGGCATCCCCGGGGCGCAGATCGCGGCCTCGCTCAGCGCGCAGACCGCCGCCAGCCGCTGGCGGATGGAGCGCACGGAGCGTCCCGACGGCGTGACCGTCATCAACGATGCGTACAACGCCAACCCGGAGTCCATGCGGGCAGCACTGCGGACGCTGGCCGAGCTGGGCCGCGGCCGCCGCACCTGGGCAGTCCTGGGCGCCATGCTGGAACTGGGCCCGGATTCCATCCGCGAGCACATGGCAGTCGGCACCCAGGTGGTGCGGCTGAACATCTCCCGGCTCGTCGTGGTGGGCCGGGAGGCGCGGTCGCTGTATGTCTCCGCCGTCAACGAAGGCTCCTGGGGCGACGAATGCGTTTTCGCCGAGACGGCGGACGAGGCCTACGTGCTTCTCCAAGCCGAGCTCCAGCCCGGCGACCTGGTCCTGTTCAAGTCATCGAACGGCATCGGGCTGCGCCACTTGGGGGATCGGATAGCATTACCCCCACATGCCACCCAAGACTCTCCCGAGCGACCTGCTGAGGGAACTGCCGCAACCGCCACAGAAGGGAGTGCACAGCTGTGATTGCACTGCTGATGGGCGCCGGAATGGCGCTGCTCCTCGCGTTTGTAGGCACCCCGCTGTTCATCCGGTTCCTGGTCCGCAAGGGCTACGGACAATTCATCCGGGACGACGGACCCACCTCCCACCACACCAAGCGGGGCACGCCCACAATGGGCGGCACCGTGGTGGTCGTGGCGGTCCTGGTCAGCTACGGGCTCACGCACCTGATCATGTGGATGATGAACCCGCACTCACCGGGGCCAAGCGCCTCCGGGCTTCTCCTGCTCTTCCTCATGGTGGGCATGGGGCTGGTCGGATTCCTGGATGACTTCATCAAGATCTCCAAGCAGCGCAGCCTGGGCCTGGACGCCAAGGCCAAGCTGATCCTTCAGGGCGCCGTTGGCATCATCTTTGCCGTGCTGGCGCTGAACTTCCCGAATGCGGCGGGCCTGACCCCGGCGTCCACCCAGATCTCGCTGGTGCGCGATATTCCGTGGCTTAACCTCGCGTTCGCCGGGACCGTGCTCGGCGCCATCTTGTTTGTGCTGTGGTCCAACCTGATCGTCACGGCCGCGACCAACGGCGTGAACCTCACCGACGGCCTCGACGGCCTGGCCGCCGGCGCTTCCGTCATGGTGTTCGGGGCCTACACGCTCATGGGCATCTGGCAAAGCAACCAGGCCTGCGGATCCCCGCGGCAGGCCGGCAGCGGCTGCTACTCGGTCCGCGACCCCCTGGACCTGGCCCTGCTGGCCGCCATCCTGAGCGCGGCGATGGTCGGGTTCCTGTGGTGGAACACCTCGCCCGCAAAGATCTTCATGGGCGACACCGGCTCCCTTGCCATCGGCGGCGCCGTCGCAGCCTTCGCGATCCTGTCCCGCACCGAACTGCTGCTGGCCTTCATCGGCGGGCTCTTCGTCCTCATCACGCTCTCGGTCATCATCCAGGTGGGCTACTTCAAAATCACCAAGGGCAAACGGTTCTTCAAGATGGCACCGCTCCAGCACCACTTCGAGCTCAAGGGCTGGGCCGAAGTCACGGTGGTGGTCCGGTTCTGGATCCTGTCCGGGTTGTTTGTCGCCGCCGGCCTGGGCATCTTCTACGCCGAATGGGTGGTGCTGCTGTGACCGGTCCCATCCCCGCCCCGCTCACCACCTCGCCCCGGCTGCAGGGACTCACCACCTGGGATTCCGAGTGGGCCGGACTGCGCGTCGTGGTCACCGGCATCGGCGTCTCCGGCTTCGCCGCCGCCGACACCCTCATTGAACTCGGCGCCCGGGTGGTGGTGGTGGATGCCGCCACCAGCGCCAAGGCGCTGGCCCAGGCCGACACACTCCGCATCGTCGGCGCCGCGGACGTCCTGCTGGGCGAGGAAGCGGTGGAGTCCGTTCCGAAGATCGACGGGCAAAAGCCGGACCTGGTGGTCACGTCCCCGGGCTGGCGCCCGGACCAGGCCCTGCTCGCCGCAGCGGCACGGGCGCACATTCCGGTGTGGGGCGACGTCGAGCTCGCCTGGCGGCTCCGCGAACGCGAGGGCCGTAAGACCGCCGACTGGCTGGCCATCACCGGCACCAACGGCAAGACCACCACGGTCGGCCTGACCGAATCCATGCTCCAGGCCGCCGGCCTGAAAGCGATCGCCGTAGGCAACGTCGGAACCCCGATCCTGGACGCCCTGCGCGATCCCGTGGACTACGACGCCTTCGCGGTGGAACTGTCCAGTTTCCAGCTGCACTGGAGCCACTCGGTGTCGCCGGTGGCCAGCGTGTGCCTCAACGTCGCTGAAGACCACGTGGACTGGCACGGCTCCTACGCCTCCTACCTGGCCGACAAGGCCAAGGTCTACGCCAACACGCAGAAGGCCTGCATCTACAACGCCGAGGAGATCGAGACCGAGCGCATGGTCGAGGACGCGGACGTGGTTGAAGGCTGCCGGGCCGTGGGATTCACCACACTGACCCCGGCCATCAGCATGCTCGGCGTCGTGGAAGGGCTGCTGGTTGACCGGGCGTTCATCGCCGAACGCAAGGACAGCGCGGCCGAACTCGCCTCGATCGCCGACCTGGGACCGGTGGCGCCGCGCCACATGGTGGCCAACGCGCTGGCAGCCGCTGCCCTGGTACGGGCCTACGGGGTGGAGCCATCGGCTGTGCGCCAGGGCCTGCTGAACTACCTTCCGGGAGACCACCGGATCCAGCTGGTGGCCCGGCATGAGGGTGTGCTGTGGATCAACGATTCCAAAGCCACCAACCCGCACGCCGCCGCCGCCTCGTTGTCCGCGTTCCAGAATGTGGTGTGGATCGCGGGAGGTTTGTCCAAGGGCGTGAATTACGACTCCCTGATCCAGGAACAGGGCAGCCGGCTCAAGGCCGTGGTCCTGATCGGCGCGGACTCCAGCGATCTGCAGGCCGCCCTGAAGCGACACGCGCCGGATGTCCCCGTGATCGGGCAGGGCAAGGGCGAGACTGAAGACGTGCAGACTGCCGGTACGGCCAAAGCCGACGCAGGCCCTTCGCCGATTTTCGGCGAGACTGTGATGGCCCAGGCCGTTGCCTCGGCGGCGCAGCTGGCCGCCTCCGGGGACACTGTGCTGCTGGCCCCGGCGGCTGCTTCCATGGACCAGTTCTCTTCCTATGCTCACCGTGGCGATGCCTTCATCGAAGCTGTCCGCGAGCTCGTGGAAGGGCAGGCTCAGACCAGCGAGGAGTAACAATGGTCAGCACGCCCACACGTACGACGGCGGCGCGACCCGCCGCAGGCGGGGCCAGTAGAGGCGGGGCCACCAGTGGCACGCCCGCCGGCCGTCCGGCCCCTTCGGCGGCACGGCCAACGGCCGGCGGCCCCGCCGTCACCCCCGCGGCCCGGGTGCGTGCCTGGAGCCGCGGATTCTGGTCCGCGCTGGAAGGCACCGGCAGGTCGCGCAACGGATCCACGTACTACCTGATCCTTGGCTCCACCCTGGCGCTGACGGCGATCGGGATCATGATGGTCCTCTCGGCCTCCAGCGTGGAAGCCATCGCCGCGGGGGAGTCGCCGTACTCCGCCGCCCTCAAACAGGGCGGATTCGCCGCGATTGGCGTCTTCGCGATGCTTGTCCTCTCCCGCGTGAACGTCGTCTGGCTCAGGCGCTTCGCCTGGCCGCTCATGTTCCTGGCCATTGCGCTGCTGGGCCTGGTGCTCCTCGTGGGACGCAGCGCGCTGGGCAACCAGAACTGGATCGACGTCGGTCCGTTCACGTTCCAGCCCTCCGAAGCCGCCAAGCTCGCCCTCGCGCTCTGGATGGCCACCGTGCTTGACCGCAAGGCCAAGCTCCTCCACGAATGGCGCCACGCGCTCATTCCGGTCGTGCTCCCGGGCGCCATTGCGGTCCTGGGCCTCATCCTGGCCGGAAACGACCTCGGGACGGCCATGATCGTGATGATCATCGTGGCCGCCGCGCTGTTCTTCGCCGGCGTGCGGCTGTACCTTTTCGGGTTCGCCGGGGCGGTCCTGGCCCTTGGCGCGACGATCCTCGCCGTCACGAGCCCGAACCGGATGTGCCGCATCCTGTCATGGACGGGCCAGACCTGCGCCGACGGTTCCGACCTGAACTACCAGTCCACCAACGGCCTGTACGGGCTCGCGTCCGGCGGCTGGTTCGGCGTCGGACTGGGCCAGAGCCGGCAGAAGTACAGCTGGATCCCGGAAGCGCACAACGACTTCATTTTCGCGATCATCGGCGAGGAACTCGGACTGGTCGGCACGATCGTCGTCCTGGTCCTGTTCGCCATCCTCGGCACCGCCATCTACCGGGTGGTCGTCGCCCAGCACGATGTCTTCCACCGCGTCCTGGCCGGCACGATCATGGTCTGGCTGCTGGGCCAGGCCAGCGTCAACATGGCCGTGGTCACCGGGCTGGCACCGGTGATCGGTGTCCCACTGCCCTTCATTTCCTATGGCGGCTCGGCCCTGCTGATGTCGCTGTGCGCAATCGGCGTCGTCCTGTCCCTGGCCCGGGCACAGATGGACCCCGGCATGCAGCCGAAGAAGATGCTCAGGTTCGGCCCGGCCGCCTTCGCCAATTCCGTGCGGAGGGCCCGCGCTGCCCGGGCTGCAAGGACTGCCGCCAGCCGGTCCGCCGCCAGCACGGCCTCCAGCCGGTCCGCCGCCCGCACGGCCGCCCGGCCCAAGGCCCCCGCAGGCAAGAGCCCCGCCACCAAGAACCCCACCAAGAACCCCGCCAAGAGCCCCGCCACCAAGAACCGTACGAAAGCGTAAACAGCCCTTCATGAACACCGAGTCGCCCTTGTCCGTGGTCCTTGCTGGCGGCGGAACCGCCGGCCATATCAGCCCGCTGCTGGCAATTGCCGGCGCCCTCCGGCAGTCCCGCCCCGGAGTGCAGCTCCTGGCTGTCGGGACCCCCGGGGGAATGGAAGCGCGGCTCGTCCCGGCGGCCGGCCTGGACCTTGCCACCATCAGCCGTGTCCCGCTCCCGCGCAGGCCTTCCGCGGATCTGCTCCGGCTGCCGGGCCGGATGGCCGGTGCGGTGAAGCAGGCGGGTTCCATCCTGGACGAGGCAGGCGCCGACGTCCTGGTGGGGGTCGGCGGGTACGTGTGCACACCGATGTACCTCGCTGCCCGGCGCCGGAAGATCCCGATCGTGGTCCACGAGGCCAACACCCGTCCCGGCCTGGCTAACCGCGTTGGCGCAGGCCTCGGCGCCCACGTGGCAGTGGCCTTCGCCGCGACCAAACTGGGCCGTGCCGCCCGGCACGTAGGCATGCCCATGCGCCCCGAAATTTCCGGCCTCGACCGCGCGGCCGCCCGGGCCGGTGCACGGCAGGCGCTCGGCCTGGACGCGGACCGGCCCACACTCATCGTCACGGGCGGGTCCTCGGGCGCCCAGAGCATCAACCGGTCCCTCGCCGCGGCCGTCGGGGCCCTCGCCGACGCCGGCGTGCAGACCCTGCACATCACCGGTCGCGGCAAGTCCGTCCACGACGCCGACGGCAAACCGCTCGCTGCGCCAGGCTACCGGCAGGTGGAGTACGTCGACGGGATGGAAACCGTCTACGCCGCGGCGGACCTGCTGCTGGCCCGTGCCGGAGCCGCCACGGTCTGCGAGGTGGCCGCCGTGGGCGTGCCTGCCGTTTTCGTGCCCCTGCCCATCGGCAACGGCGAGCAGGCGTTGAACGCCGCGGGCCTGGTCGCCGCGGGCGGCGCATTGATAATCGATGACAAGGCCTTCTCCGCCGACTGGATCAGCGGGAACATCATTCCCCTGCTGCTGGACACGGACAGGCTGGACCGGATGGCAGCCAGCTCCGAACAGCTCGGCATCCGCGACGCCGACCGGCGCATGGCCGATCTCATCCTCGGCGTGGCGTCTTCGAACGAGCGCAGCGGGAACCGGCAGAGTCCGAAACAGCAGCGTCCGAAACAGCAGGGCACGAACCAGCACGGCAGGAAGCAGTAGAGCAATGACCCAGCCCCAACACGGCACGCATGCCCTGGAATCCCTCGGCCGCGTCCACTTCATCGGCATCGGCGGCGTCGGCATGTCCGCCGTTGCCCGCATCATGGTGGCCCGCGGCATCCCGGTGAGCGGCTCCGACGCCAAGTCGCTGCCCGTCATGGCGGACCTCGCGGCCGCCGGGGCGCGGATCGCCGTCGGCTATGCTCCCGGCAACCTGGGAGACGCCCAGACGGTGGTCGCCGGCTCCGCGATCCGGCCCGACAACCCCGAGCTCGCGGCGGCCCGCGCCGCCGGACTCCCGGTGCTGCACCGCTCCGAGGCGCTGGCCGCCACGATGGCGGATGACACTGTGGTGGCAGTCGCCGGAACGCACGGCAAGTCCACCACGACCTCCATGATCACGGTGCTGCTGCAGGGCGCCGGACTGGACCCGTCCTTCGCGATCGGCGCCAACGTCCCGGCGCTCGGAGTCAATGCGGCACACGGCACGGCGGGGATCTTCGTCGCCGAGGCCGACGAATCGGACGGCTCCTTCCTGAACTACCGCCCCACGATCGCCGTGGTGACCAACGTCGAGCCGGACCACCTGGACTTCTACGGCACCGCCGAGGCCGTCTATGCCTCCTTCGACCGCTTCACGGCCCTGCTCCCGGCGGACGGCGTCCTGGTGGCGTGCGCTGACGACCCCGGGGCCAGGGCACTGGCCGAGCGCACCCTGGCCCGCGGCAACACCCGCGTGGTGCTTTACGGAACCGCCGACGACGCCGCCATTCGGCTGCACGACGCGGGACCCGGCCGGATGGGGATCTCGACGACGGCGGGCACGTTCGGCGTCGAACTGCAGGTTCCGGGCCGGCACAACGCACTCAACGCTGCCGCCGCCTTCGCCGTGGCGATCGAACTCGGCGTCGCGCCCGGCACCGCCGCGGCGGCACTGGCCCACTTCTCCGGCGCCTCACGCCGTTTCGAGTTCAAGGGGGAGGGCTGCGGCGTCCGCGTCTACGACGACTACGCCCACCACCCCACGGAAGTCCGCGCCGCCCTGTCCGCGGCACGTGCCGTCGCCGGGGAGCACAAGGTGCACGTGCTCTTCCAGCCGCACCTGTTTTCCCGGACCCGGGAATTTGCCCGCGAGTTCGCCGAAGCGCTCAACACCGCGGACACGGCCCTGGTCCTGGACATCTATCCTGCCCGCGAGGATCCTATTCCAGGGGTCACCAGCGGGCTGATCGCCGAGCACCTGGGCTCAGGCGGCCGCCTTGTCGGACCCGACGGGGAGGCTGTGCAGGCGCTGCTGGCGGCCGCCGGCCCCGGGGACATCGTGCTGACCGCCGGCGCCGGGGACGTCACGGCCTACGGGCCGCTGATTGTCGAGGCCCTGACGGCCGAGGCCGCCGGTGCCTAGCACCAGGCGCCCCACCTACCGTGGCGGATCCGGCACCGGCTCCCGGCCGCCGTCCGCCGGGACGGGCACGGATGTCATTTCTGCGTCCAAGACCGCCGCCGACACCGCCGAGGACACCGCCGTCGGTCGGTCCCGCAATCCGCAGAACCTGCAGAACCCGCAGGCCACCCCGGACAACGGGCCCGGAAAGGTGCTGTCCTTCCCCGAGCCCAAGGGCAAGCGCCGCCGGCGGATCCTGCTCAGCACCATCGGGATCGTGGCCGTGCTGATGGCGGGCATCGTCGCGGCCGCCGTCTACTCGCCCGTGCTGGCCCTGCGCACGGTCACGGTGGAGGGTACAAAGATGCTGCACCCGGATCAGGTCCAGGCCGCCCTCGCGCCCCTTCAGGGCAAGCCGCTGCCGCAGATCAGCGAGGAGGAGGTCACAGCCCTGCTCAAGCCGCTGGTCCAGGTCAAGGACGTCACCGCGAAGGCGCTGCCGCCCGCCACCTTGCAGGTGCACGTCACCGAGCGCATTCCCGTGGCCCTGGTCAAGCAGGGCAAGACATTCCAGCTGGTGGACGTCGACGGTGTCCAGCTCAGCACCACCGCCGATGCGGCCTCGGTATCGCTGCCGGTGATCGACGGCGGCAGCGGAACGCTGCCGAAGGACCTGTTCCAGGCCATCACGGCGGTGCTGGGGGCCCTGCCGGCGGACGTGCTGGCGCGGCTCTCCAACGCCTCTGCCGCGTCTGCCGACGCCGTCGAACTCAAACTCGTCGACGGGCAGACAATCGTCTGGGGCAACGCGGGGGAGAAGGAGCTGAAGGCGCGGGTCCTTTCTGCCCTCCTGAAGGTCCCGGCCGACCCCAAAAACCCGGTGAAGGTCTACGATGTCAGCGTGCCCCGGCACCCAGTCACGCGGTAGCCGGCAATCGGATCCGCCGCGTCACGGATGTCCAGCGGACGTCCAGCTGCCCGCGGGACTACTTACAGGGGCTATTTGCCCGGTAATCGCGCGACACGCGGCGCCGGTTATTGAATGTCCCCTGCATAGGAAATACCGTCACAGACATGAGTTACTTGACATAACTATAACCTTCAAGTCGAAGGTTAAGGTTCAAAGCTTCAAGCAGGACTCGATCAGTTTTCGCATTAGTACACGAACAAGGGACACGTAACGTGGCAGCTCCGCAGAATTACTTGGCCGTCATCAAGGTCGTCGGCATCGGCGGCGGTGGCGTGAACGCAGTCAACCGCATGATCGAGGTCGGTCTTCGCGGCGTCGAATTCATCGCCATCAACACCGATGCCCAGGCATTGTTGATGAGCGATGCCGACGTCAAGCTCGACGTCGGGCGTGAGCTGACCCGTGGACTCGGTGCTGGCGCGAACCCTGAAGTTGGCCGGCAGGCCGCGGAGGACCACGCCGATGAAATCGAAGAGGTCATCCGGGGCGCAGACATGGTCTTCGTCACCGCCGGCGAAGGCGGCGGAACCGGAACCGGCGGCGCCCCCGTCGTCGCCCGGATCGCACGGTCCCTTGGCGCCCTGACCATCGGCGTCGTGACGCGCCCCTTCACGTTTGAAGGCCGCCGCCGTGCCGGCTCCGCCGAGGCCGGCATCGACGCCCTGCGCGATGAAGTCGACACCCTGATCGTGATCCCGAACGACCGCCTGCTCTCCATCAGCGACCGCAACGTCTCCGTCCTGGACGCGTTCCGTTCCGCCGACCAGGTCCTGCTCTCCGGTGTCCAGGGCATCACGGACCTCATCACCACCCCCGGCCTGATCAACCTCGACTTCGCCGACGTCAAGTCCGTCATGCAGGGTGCCGGTTCCGCGCTGATGGGCATCGGTTCTGCCCGCGGCGAAGACCGCGCCGTGAAGGCCGCGGAGCTGGCCATCGCCTCCCCGCTGCTGGAAGCATCGATCGACGGCGCGCACGGCGTGCTGCTGTCCATCCAGGGCGGCTCGGACCTTGGCCTCTTCGAAATCAACGAGGCAGCCCGCCTGGTCCAGGAAGTCGCCCACCCGGAGGCCAACATCATCTTCGGCGCCGTGATCGACGACGCCCTCGGCGACGAGGCACGCGTCACCGTCATCGCCGCCGGCTTCGACGACGTCAAGGCCACCTCGCCGTCCATGGACCAGTCCCTGCCGGCCGCGCCGCAGCGTCCCGCGTCCCCCGCCCCCGCCCCGGCGCAGGCACCCGCCTCCGCCCCGGTTCAGCCGCTGCACGCCACCGTCGGCGCCTCCGGCTACGGCGGCTGGGGCCAGCAGCGTCCCTCTGCCGTACCGGCCGATTCGGGCTTCGACGTCGACCTTCCGGCCGTCGTGGAGCCGGACCTGTCCGGCCGGCACTCCGATGACCTGGATGTCCCGGACTTCCTGAAGTAAATAGTTCCGCTCCAGCATGGCACCGCCGTCCGGCGGTGCCATGCTGCTTTGCGGCGGGTTACGGTGGATTGTATGAACGCAGGTATTCCGGACATGTTGATGGCGGTGTTGTGATTGTTTTGCTGGCGGGCTGAAGTCCGGCCGGGCGTATGGGTGGCTTTCACCGACGCCGGAGCCGGGAACCTGGCACTGCATGTCGGTGATGACCCCGTGGCGGTGCGCCGCCGGCGCGCGGAGCTCGAAGCGGCCGCCGGGCTCGGCGGGCGCTCCTTCCGGTACATGAACCAGGTCCACGGCAGTGACGTCGCCACCATCGTTGGGTCCCCGGCCGCGGACTCCGCGGGTGAAGGTCCGGCCGCGCCCACGGCCGATGCCATGGTCTCCCTGACTGAGCCGCTGGCCGTCCTGGTGGCCGACTGCGTGCCGGTGGTGCTGGTCGGCGAGGATCCGGCCGGGGCGCCGGTGCTGGGCGTCGTCCACGCCGGACGGCCAGGCGTCGCCGCCGAGGTGGTGCCAGCCGCTGTGGCCCGCCTCCGGGAGCTCGGTGCGGACCGCATCAGCGCCTGGGTGGGCCCCTCGGTCTGCGGGCGCTGCTATGAAGTCCCCGGCAGTCTGCGCGCGGACGTTTCCGCGGCCGTGCCTGCCACCTGGTGCACCACCTCGACCGGCACCCCTGGTCTGGACCTGCCAGCCGGAGTGCGGAGCCAGCTGGAAGCTGCGGGCGTCGCGATCGAATACTCCGGGGGATGCACCCTCGAGGACGACACCCTCTTCTCCTACCGCCGCAACAGCCACACCGGCCGCTTCGCCGGGCTGGCGTGGACGGACGGCACCCACGGGACTGACGGCACTGACGGGACTGACGGGAAAAGGGAGTATGGCCATGACTGAACCGGCGCAGCGCCCGGACGCACACGCCGTCGAGCCCGTCACGGCGCCGGGGGAGAACCATGAGAACCGAACGGACGCGCTGGAAGGCCCCCGTCTGGCCCAGCTGGAGGCGAACCTCGCGGCCGTCCGCCGCCGGATCGACGCCGCCGTGGCCGCCGCGGGCCGGCAGGCGGCGCCGCCGCGCCTGATCGTCGTCACCAAGTTCCATTCTGCGCTGGACGTCCGGCGGCTGGCGTCGCTGGGGGTCACCGACGTCGGGGAGAACCGGGACCAGGAGGCCGCGGAAAAGGCGGCGCAGCTTCAGGACCTTGGCCTGAGCTGGCACTTCATCGGTCAACTCCAAAGCAAGAAGGCCAAATCCGTGGTGAAGTACGCCGCGTCCGTGCACTCCGTGGACCGGGAAGCCGTCGCCTCGGCCCTGGCCAAGGCGATGGCCGTCGAAGCCGACCGCACCGGCCGCCCGCCCCTGGACTGTTTCATCCAGGTCAGCCTGGCCGAGCAGGCCGGCGACGCAGCAGCGGCCCACCGCGGCGGCGCGGCGCCCGGCGAAGTCACCGCGCTGGCCGAACAGGTCGCCGGTGCCGGCGGACTGAGGCTCGCCGGCGTCATGGCCGTTGCCCCGCTCGGGGCGGACCCGGCGGCTGCCTTCGAAAAGCTGGCGGGCATTTCCGGGCGCCTGGCCGAACAATTTCCCTACGCCACGGGAATATCCGCCGGCATGAGCCAGGACCTCGAAGAGGCCGTCCGCTTCGGGGCGACACACCTGCGCATTGGCTCCGATATTCTGGGTCCGCGTCCGGCCCTGCGGTAAGTTCGACATATTGGAAGGTAATGGCGGGGATTCCAAGGCTGTCTAGTCACTAAGCGGCCCGCTTACGGACAAGATTAGGAGTCGACCATGGCTGGCGCTCTGCGCAAGACAATGATCTATCTTGGGCTCGCCGACGGCGACGAACACTACGAGTCTGAGCACCCCACACCGCACAAGGATGAGGACGAATCCATGGAGCAGGACCGCGAGGAACGACGTGCTCCGGCGCCCGTCCGCGAGGTCCCCCGGGAAGAGCCCCACGCCGCTGAAGAGGAATATCGCGCACCTGTGACACCCATCAAGCGTGCGGCATCGAGCCGCGAAGAGACCACCGGACTCCGGCAAATCACGACCATCCATCCGCGGTCGTACAACGACGCCAAGCTCATCGGCGAAAGCTTCCGCGACGGCATCCCCGTCATCATGAACGTCACCGACATGGGCGAGGCTGACGCCAAGCGCCTCGTGGACTTCTCCGCCGGTCTTGTTTTCGGCCTGCGCGGCAGCATCGAACGGGTGACGAACAAGGTCTTCCTGCTCTCGCCGTCGTACGTCGAAGTCATTGGCGACGACAAGAAGGTCAGCGAGACGCAGGCAAGTTTCTTCAACCAGAGCTAGGCCCGAATATTCGGTACTGATGCCAGGCGGGGACACCTGCCTGGCATCCGTGCGGAATTATCCGTGTTGAAATAGAAGTGACACTTTCCTTAGGACACTTCGGTATCCGGAATGAACATGGAGATATGAGTTAGCTCATGGGAATTGTTTTGGGGCTCGTCTATATCGTTCTGTTGCTTTTTTTCGTGGCATTGATCATCCGTCTGGTCTACGACTGGGTGCAGATGTTTGCCCGAAGCTGGCGGCCGCGCGGTTTGGCACTCGTGACCGCTCATGCTGTGTATTCGGTCACGGACAAGCCCCTCAAACTGCTCCGCCGGCTCATCCCGCCGCTGCGGTTGGGCGGAATGTCGCTGGACATAGGCTTCCTGCTGCTGTTCGTGGCCGTGAGCGTGGCGATGTGGATCGTCAAGGGCCTGGTGTACGCCCAGCCGATCGCGGCATAGGCCGCAGCCGCAGCCGGGCAGCGACCTGCCCGGCCCAGGCCCAAACCGAAAGTAAACTCCGGTTTGACACTGCGGTGTTGAATTAGAGGAACCAGACCATATTTAGGTACCGTAGTTTGACGGCCGGAAGGCCTACTGACTAACTAGACCAACGAGGTGACCAGATGGCTTTGACGCCAGAAGACGTTGTCAACAAGCGCTTTCAGCCGACCAAGTTCCGCGAAGGCTACGACCAGGACGAGGTTGACGACTTCCTGGACGAGATCGTCGTCGAACTTCGGCGCCTGAACCAGGAGAACGACGAGCTGCGCAAGAAGCTCGCCGAATCCGGCGCCGGCACGCCTGCCAGCTCCGCAGCCGCCGCACCCGTGGTGGAAAAGGTCCCGGCACCCGTCAAGGCCGAGAAGGAAGACACCGCCAAGGCCGAGGCCGAGGCCAAGGCAAAGGCGGCCGCAGAAGCCGCTAAGAAGAAGGAAGCCGAGCAGGCCGCCAAGGCCGCCCAGGTTGTCGAGCCGGCGCGCAGCGCCGCCACCCCGGCGTCGGAGTCCGCCGCCGGCCTGCTCGCCATGGCGCAGCAGATGCACGACAAGCACGTCGCCGACGGCGAGCAGCAGCGGGACAAAATCATCGCTGAAGCTCAGATCGAGGCCAGCAGCCTCGTCAACGATGCGCAGGAAAAGTCCCGCAAGATCCTCGGTGCCCTCGAGCAGCAGCGCTCCGTCCTGGAACGCAAGGTCGAACAGCTTCGCGGCTTCGAGCGCGACTACCGCTCACGCCTGAAGGCCTACATCGAAGGCCAGCTCCGCGACCTGGACGCCCGCGGCTCCGTCGCGGCCCCCGAGGTTGGCGAAGCCAGCTAGGGCAAAAAGCAAGTATTCTGAAAGCCGGTGGCTGAGGATTCCTCGGCCGCCGGCTTTTCCCTTTTCCCGCGACGTGCCGGCACCGGCCCAGGTGCCCGGCACTTGCCGGTACCTGAACCCGGTCCCCGCACTGGCTCCCGATCGAAAGCCCTATGACTGACGCACCATCACCAGACGCCATGCAGCCTGTCGAGGCGGCACAGCCCGTGCGCGCCCGGCCGCGGCGGGCAAAGCTGTTTGTCCTTTTCGCTGCCTTTGCGGTCTTCGCCTACGTGTTCGACCAGCTCACCAAGCTCTGGGTCACGACCACCATGACCGAGGGTGAGCGGATCCCCGTGCTTCCCCCGCTGCTGCACTGGTTCTACATCCGCAACTCGGGGGCGGCGTTCTCGATCGGCGAGAACGTCACCTGGGTGTTCACAATCATCATGGCGGCCGTGTCTGTCGCGATCCTGCTGCAGCTGCGCAAGCTCGGTTCGCTCTGGTGGGCCCTGGCGCTGGGACTGCTGCTCGGCGGCGCACTCGGGAACCTGACGGACCGGCTGTTCCGCGAGCCGTCCTTCGCGATGGGCCATGTGGTGGACTTCATCCAGCTGCCAAACTTCGCGATCTTCAACATCGCCGACTCCGCCGTCGTCTCCGCCGTCGTGATCATCTGCCTGCTCACGCTCCGCGGAATCTCCCTGGACGGCTCGCGCCATACGAAGGATACGGTGGCCAACGATGTCTGACACTGCCTCAGGAAACGCCGCTGATATGGCGGCCGATATGGCCGCCGAAGCCGGCACCGCACCCGCCGGGCACCACCGCTTCACCGTCACGGAGGACCTCGCCGGTTCCCGTGTGGACGCCGGACTGGCCCGGCTGATGGACATCTCCCGCTCGCAGGCTGCAGTCCTGATCGCCGAAGGCAACGTCACCAGCAACGCAGGGAAGGTCGGAAAGTCCCTCAAACTCACCCTGGGCACCGTGCTTGAGGTCGTGGTGCCGGACCGCAGGGACCCCCTGGAAATCGTGGAGGAAGTAGTGGACGACCTGTTGATCCTGCTGGACGATGACGAATTTGTGGTCATCGACAAACCGGTCGGTGTCGCCGCCCACCCTTCGCCCGGCTGGGTGGGACCCACGGTGGTGGGTGGCCTCGCCGGGCTCGGCTACCGGATTTCGACGTCGGGCGCCCCGGAGCGCGCCGGCATCGTCCATCGGCTCGATGTCGGCACTTCCGGTGTCATGGTGGTGGCCAAGACCGAAAATGCCTACACCGTGCTCAAGCGCGCATTCAAGGAGCGCACCGTGGACAAGGTCTACCACGCCGTCGTCCAGGGCCTTCCCGATCCGCTGGCGGGCACCATCGACGCGCCCATCGGCCGGCACCCGGGCCATGACTGGCGGTTTGCCGTGACCGAGGACGGCCGTGATTCGGTGACGCACTATGAGGTCCTGGAAGCTTTCGGGAAGGCCTCACTCGTGGAGGTGCACCTCGAAACGGGCCGCACCCACCAGATCCGCGTGCATTTCTCGGCCCTGCGCCACCCCTGCGCCGGTGACCTCACCTACGGCGCGGACCCGAGGCTGGCCGCCACCCTCGGCCTCACCCGGCAGTGGCTGCACGCCCGGGAACTGTCCTTCGACCACCCGCGGACAGGGGAGCGGGTTACCGTCGCCAGCGAGTACCCGCAGGACCTGCAGTACGCGCTGACGGTCCTGGAGTCCGGAAACGCCTGAGCCGCACGGCACGGGCGGTCTGAATCCACGGGGTTCTGCCGGGCCGCCCGTTGCCGCCGTTCGGTGCCCACCGCCGTGGCTGCACGCCGCCGTCGTGGCACGGCACTAGAATGGTGCGGTGACTTCCAGCAACGACTCGTTTGTCCATCTCCACAACCACACCGAGTACTCGATGCTGGACGGTGCCGCCCGGCTCGGTGAGCTGTTCGACGAAACCGAACGGCTCGGCATGCCGGCCCTCGCCACGACGGACCACGGCTACCTGTTCGGCGCCTTCGACTTCTGGAAGCGCGCAACAGACCAGGGCATCAGACCCATCATCGGCGTCGAAGCCTATGTGACTCCCGGGACCGCCCGCACGGACAAGACCCGTGTGCGCTGGGGCGAGGAGCACCAGCGCAAGGACGACATTTCCGGCGGCGGCTCGTACACGCACATGACCCTGCTCAGCTACAACAACGTGGGCATGCGGAACCTTTTCCGGGCCTCCTCGATCGCCTCGCTGGACTCGGTCTTCGGCAAATGGCCCCGGCTGGACCGTGAGCTGCTGAACACCTACTCGGAAGGGCTCATCGCCACCACCGGCTGCCCGTCCGGCGAGGTCCAGACCCGGCTGCGGCTCGGCCAGTACCGCGAAGCCCTGGAGGCCGCGGCGGAGTTCCGCGACATCTTCGGGGCGGAGAACTACTTCTGTGAGCTCATGGACCACGGCCTGGACATCGAGCGGCGCGTCACAGGTGACCTCCTGCGCCTGGCCAAGGACCTGAACCTGCCGCTGGTGGCCACCAACGACCTGCACTACACGCACGAGCATGACGCCAAGGCGCATGAGGCCCTGCTGGCCATCCAGTCCGGTTCCACCCTCCTGGAGCCGACCTACGACAACGGCGGCTCGCGCTTCGCCTTCTCCGGCAGTGGCTACTACCTGAAGTCACCGCAGGAAATGCGCGAACTGTTCCGCGACCACCCCGAGGCGTGCGACAACACGCTCCTGATCGCCGAACGCTGCGAAGTTTCCTTCAACACCGGCGCCAACTACATGCCCCGGTTCCCCTGCCCGGAGGGGGAGGACGAAACGTCGTGGCTGGTCAAGGAGGTCGACAAGGGACTCCGCTACCGCTATCCCCAAGGCATCCCGGACAAGGTCCGCAAGCAGGCCGACTATGAGCTCGAAGTCATCACCTCGATGGGCTTCCCGGGCTACTTCCTCGTCGTCGCCGACTTCATCAACTGGGCCAAGAACAACGGCATCCGGGTCGGTCCCGGGCGCGGCTCCGGCGCCGGCTCCATGGTGGCCTACGCGATGCGCATCACCGACCTGGACCCGCTGCACCACGGCCTGATCTTCGAGCGCTTCCTCAACCCGGACCGCGTCTCCATGCCTGACTTCGACGTCGACTTCGATGACCGGCGACGTTCCGAAGTGATCGACTACGTCACGCGCAAATACGGCGACGAGCGCGTGGCGATGATCGTCACCTACGGCACCATCAAGACCAAGCAGGCCCTCAAAGACTCCTCGCGCGTGCTGGGCTACCCGTTCAGCATGGGCGAGACGCTGACCAAGGCGCTCCCGCCGGCCGTGATGGCCAAGGACATCCCGCTGGCCGACATCCAGAACAAGGACTCCAAGCGTTACAGCGAGGCCGGCGACTTCCGCCAGCTCATCAGCACCGACCCGGAGGCCGCCAAGGTCTTCGAGACGGCGCTGGGCATCGAGGGCCTGAAGCGGCAATGGGGCGTGCACGCCGCCGGCGTCATCATGTCCTCGGACCCCATCATCGACGTGATCCCGATCATGCGCCGTTTCCAGGACGGCCAGGTCATCACCCAGTTCGACTACCCGACGTCCGAAGGCCTCGGCCTGATCAAGATGGACTTCCTCGGGCTGCGAAACCTGACGATCATTTCCGATGCCCTGGAAAACATCAAAATGAACCGCGGCATCGAGCTCGACCTCGAAACGCTCGAGTTGGATGACACGGCGTCCTACGAACTGCTGGCCCGCGGAGACACACTGGGCGTCTTCCAGCTCGACGGCGGTCCCATGCGGTCCTTGCTCAAGCTGATGAAGCCTGACAACTTCGAGGACATCTCCGCCGTGCTGGCCCTCTACCGGCCCGGACCCATGGGCGCCAACGCGCACACCGACTACGCGCTGCGCAAGAACAAGATCCAGGAAGTCATACCGATCCACCCGGAGCTCGAGGAACCGCTGTCCGAGATCCTCGGCGGGACCTACGGGCTGATCGTGTACCAGGAGCAGGTCATGGCCGTGGCGCAGAAGCTCGCCGGCTATACCCTGGGCCAGGCCGATATCCTGCGCCGCGCCATGGGCAAGAAGAAGAAATCCGAGCTGGACAAGCAGTTCGCCGGCTTCTCCCAGGGCATGCAGGACAACGGCTATTCCATGGCCGCGGTCAAGACCCTCTGGGACATCCTGCTGCCGTTCTCCGACTACGCCTTCAACAAGGCGCACTCGGCCGCCTACGGCGTGATCTCCTACTGGACCGCGTACCTGAAGGCGCACTACGCGCCGGAGTACATGGCTGCCCTGCTGACCTCAGTGGGCGACGACAAGGACAAGTCGGCGATCTACCTCAACGAATGCCGGCGCATGGGCATCACTGTGCTGCCGCCCGACGTCAACGAGTCAGCCCTCAACTTCACCCCTGTGGGCACCGACATCCGCTTCGGCATGGGCGCCATCCGCAACGTCGGCGTGAACGCCGTCGAAGCCATGGTGGCGGCGCGCGAAAAAGAAGGCGCCTACACCTCCTTCAAGGACTACCTCCTGAAGGTCCCGGCAGTGGTCTGCAACAAGCGCACCATCGAATCCCTGATCAAGGCCGGCGCCTTCGACTCGCTCGGCCACCCCCGGCGGGCCCTGGCCATGATCCATGAAGAAGCGATCGACTCCGTCATCACCCTCAAGCGCAACGAGGCGATCGGCCAGTTCGACCTCTTCGCCGGCTTTGAGGACCAGGAGCCCGAGGCGTCGCTCAGCACCGAGATCCCGGACCTGCCGGAATGGGAGAAGAAGGACAAACTGGCGTTCGAGCGCGACATGCTCGGCCTCTACGTCTCCGACCACCCGCTGCAAGGACTGGAAGGGCTCCTGAGCCAGCACGCCGACCGGTCGATCACCTCGATCATCGCCGAAGACGGGCCGCCGGACGGCTCGATCGTGACCATCGCCGGTATGATCACCTCGCTCAGCCGGCGGATCGCCAAGGCCAGCGGCAACGCCTACGCCCGGGCCGAAATCGAGGACCTCGCCGGTTCCATGGAGGTCATGTTCTTCGGCCAGGTCTACGGCCCCATCGCCTCGGTGCTCGCGGAGGACCTGATCGTGGTGGTCAAGGGCCGGCTGCAGCGGCGCGACGACGGCGCCGTCACCTTGAACTGCATGGAACTCTCCGTGCCGGACCTCAGTGACAGCCAGAACGGGCCTGTGGTGATCACCATGGCCACGCACAAGGCCACCGAGGCCGTGGTCACCGAGCTGGGCGACGTGCTGCGCACGCACCGCGGAAATTCGGAGGTCCGCCTGCACCTGCAGGGCGACACCCGGGTGGAGGTCATGGGCCTGCCGGTACACCTGCGCGTCAACCCGAGCCCGTCACTGTTCGGCGACTTGAAGGTGCTGCTCGGCCCGACCTGTTTGGATAACTGACATGCAGGGGGTTGCTGGCGGCCAGGCAAGGCTGAGCGATCCAGGGCACCCTGAGTATCGCCGCCCCGCGAGGGTTCACGCACAGCATCCGAGGATCATGTTTTCGGGTTGAGCGTTCCCCGGGCGATGCTGTCGGCGGAGTGGGCCGGGTTCCCGTTGTATGGCTGGTTGGAGACGTCCACGATGGGGTACTGGGCCAGATCAATGCCGTCCGGGATGGTGAAGATGCCGGATTCATTGTCGAGGACACCCAGGCTGACCATTCTGGACAGGTCGGCAGAGCCGACCCACACTCCCCGGAATCCGGTGATGTGGTCGTTGGAGAGCCGGATGATCAGGTGCCGGGTTCCATCGGGGAGTTGCTCCACCCGGGCGTCTCCGCTCCCGGTATGTGCGGGCAGCGGAGTCAGGGACGTTTGGGCGACGACTGTCGAAGCGGTACCCGACTGGGTGGAGGTGGGTGTGGGAGTGCCGGTGTGTCCGAGAACTCCGGCAGCGGTCCATCCGGCGGCCGTGCCAAGAACGATTCCGGCCGCAGCCGCGATAACCCACAGACCGGGACGGCCATGCCTGTCTTTGGCGCGGGGCCGCAGCGGTATCGGTGCCGGCTTTGTGCCGCCGCCGTGGTTCGGGCGCGCCTCCGCCGCGGCAGGTTTCTCCGGTGCGGCTGGTTTCTCCGGGGCAGGGTGCCCTGAGCTGGGCTGGCTCAAGGGATCCGTTGCGAGGGCCGGCGAGAGGCCGAGGGCCTGATGGATGGCGGCCCAGTTCTGGCTGCCGGGTTGCTCGAGTTCGATGCCTGCGGTGTCGAGGGTGGCAACGTGCACGGCATGTTGCAGGCCTCGGAGGGTTTCGCTGCACGTGGGGCAGCTGGCGAGGTGGTCGGCGTCGGCGTCCGTGCCCAGGGGCTCGCCAAGGGCCAGCAGACTAAGAAGTTCGGCGTCAAGGTGTTCCATGTTCCACCTCCAGGCGGGTGCGTAAGCGGGTGAGGCTGCGCCGGATGTGGCTTTTAACAGTACCGAGCGGCAGGTTGAGGCGCGACGAGATCTGGTCGTGAGTCAGGTCTTCATAGAACGCCAGCCGCATTATTACTTGCTGTGGATCCCCTAAATGCTCCAGTTCTTCGTCCAACGTCAGGCGGTCGGCGACCTCTTCTACGTCCCCGGCGTCCGGGCGGGAAACGGGGTCAACGACCAAGAGAGTGGCTGCTTGTTCGAGATGGCGCTGGCGGGAGCGAGCGGACAAGGCGTCGGAGATTGCATTGCGGGCGATCCCGATCAGCCATGCCGGCAGCCGCCCCGCCTCCGGGCGAAATGTGGTCCGTGATTTCCAGGCCCGAATGAAGACCTCCTGGGTGACGTCGTCGGCAGCGGCACGCTCTCCCAAGGATCTTAGCGCCAGCGTGTAGACGAGCGGACTGAACCGTCGGTACGCCTCCGCGAGGACGCGTTCGTCGCCGCCGGCAAATGCGTGGTCGAGACCGGAGTCCCAATCGTGCGATGCGGCAGCCTCCATCAGGTGCTCCTTTGAGCGGCAGTGGCCCCTGTTGCACCACATTATGCCGCTCGCGCGGGGACTCCGCCATGGTCGAACTGGGTCAGCCTTCCGGGCTGTCACTGTGTGCGTGCCGGTGGGGCCGCGGTTGATGCGACCCCACCGGGTGAGAAAACAGGATGCCTGCTGGAGCTCCGGTTGGCTTACTCGTGGTGGCCTTTGTGTCCGCGCGATGAGGAGTCCACTACCTGTACGGCGGCCCCAAGGTTGTTGTCGGCGAGGCTTCCCCAGGCGTAGACGATGGTGTTTTTCCCCGCAGTGACCTTGATGTCGGCCGGACCGATCAGCGGGGCAGTGGTTCCCTCGGCTGCGACCGAGGCCGGGACGGTTCCGGCCTTGAGAGTGAGGGTCTTTTGATGCCGGTTGGTGAGTCCCTCAATGACCGCGTTGCCACCGGCCAGGACATCGACGGCGGGCGCCGCAGCGACGTGCCGGACGGTCAGCTTGCCCTTTCCCTCCGGGCTGGCGGAGGTGTCATTGGTGAAAAGGGTGGCCGTGGGCGTCCCGTCAGCGGCCAGATGTGCGACCGCTGTGTAGTCCCGACCTTCTTCGAGGTCCACTGTGACCGGGCCTATCACGGGGTGGTCGGCGCTGGTGGCGTCGGCGCCGGTGATGGCGACCTTGTGGTCTCCGTCGGGGACGTTCAACGGCCCGGCCAATGTGCCCGGTTTGAAGTTGTCCAGGGCGAGTTTGCCGTCGACCCAGACATCGACGGTAAGGCCCGGAACGCCGTGGAGGACGGACAGTTTTGCCGTTCCCTCGTCGCGGTGATGCCAGGTCCCGGCCTGGGCCGGGGCGGCCAGGGCCAGTGCTGCCAGCAGCGTCATTGCTCCGGTGGCTGCAGAGAGTGTCTTGCGCATTTCCAACTCCTCATCGGGGCCCACATGGGGGCGGTGGTTGTGCTTACACCCTTATTACCGGCCGAAGGCCGTCGCCGGATGCACCACCGGGGAAGTTTTAATGTGCCGTGTTAATTTGCCGTGGCCCGTAGAGGCGTCTGTCAGATCTCGTAGTCGAGCGGAACGGGCTGGCTGTAGGCCCCGGAGTGGTAGAGCAGGGGAACACCGTCGTCGCCGACCTGGCCCTCCACCACCTCGACCACCACGACCGCGTTGTTCTCGAAGGAGAGCCGCATCTGGACCTTGCCGATCAGCCAGCCGCTGACTCCCTTGAGCACGGGCACCTCGTGGGGTCCGAGCTCCCAGTGGTCGCCGTCGAACCGGTTGCCGGCCCGGGCGAAACGGTCGGCGAGCTCCTGGTTTTCCAGCCCGAGCATGTGCACGCCAATGTAGGTCGTGTTCGCCACGGCCGGCCACGAGCTGGAGGTCCTGGCCATGTTGAACGTAAAGCGCGGCGGCTTGGCGGACAGAGAGGCCACGGAGGTCGCCGTGAATCCGAACGGGACGCCGTTGTGGTTGGCCGTGATGATGGCCACGCCCGCCGCGTGCCGGCGGAACATTTCCCTGAATGTTCCCTCGAAAATACCTTCATCTGTGGCCACTGCGATCCAACTCCCTGCTGCACGTGCGTGTCGTACTTCTACTCTGCCAGCGTATTGCGCAGGGGAATCGAGTGCGGCATTTTCTTTACGTCTCCCGTCATGTGCTGCCGGCCGGCGTCATGCGCCGCGGGAATCCTTGTTACGGTTTGTTGCATGACACAGTCCGCAGTCGACGGCCCCGTCCACCACGCCGGGGAGCCCGCACAGCCCGAGCGGCGTCCCGAGGGGCAGCCCGGTTCCGGGGGGACATGGCGGAAGGCCGCGGTCATCGCGGCCGCCGGCATCCCGGTGGGGCTGCTTTGGTGGCTTCTGGCGCCGTCGGGCCTGAATCTCCTGACCGGAAACCCTGACCTCGCCGCCGGCACCAACACCGCCACCTGGCTGCCCCGGGACCTTGTGCTGGCGGGGCTGTGCCTGCTCGCAGGGTGCATTGCCGGGTCGTTCGTCGCCGGCAACAAGCACCAGCAGCCCGGCCCCGGCGCTGTTGTCCTCGTGGTCCTCGCCGGCGCTGCCGGTGCGCTCATCGCGTGGGGAACCGGTGTGCTCAGCGCCCAATGGTGGGGAGCGCCGGCAGATACTTCGGCCAGCGCCAGCGTCGCTTTCTCCCTGCGCTCCTATGCGGTCCTCGCCATCTGGCCGGCAGCGATCGCCCTGGCCATCTTCCTGAACAGCCTCTTCCCGGGCAACGGCGGCAAACCCCGCCGCGGCGGGGCACGTAAAATGATCGGGTGAGCCTAACTCCTGACAGCCCCGTGACCCCGATGACCGCCGCCCTTAACTTCCGCACGGTGGACGTGCGCGGTGCGCACCTGTCTCTCGCCGGACTCCGCGCAGCCGTGCCCCGGGCACAGTCCGGGACGATGGCCGACGCCGAGGGCAAGGTCCTGGATATCATCTCCGCCGTCCGCGCGCGGGGTTTCGGCGCACTGCGGGAGCTGGCACTGGCTTTCGACGGCGTCGAGCAGACGCATCCCCGCGTCCCGGCCGAGGCGCTGCGTGCAGCCCTCGAGAACCTGGATCCCGCCGTCCGCGCGGCCCTGGAGGAGTCCATCAAGCGGGCCCGCGCCTTCGCCGACGCCCAGCGCCCGGCGAACATCGACGTCGAACTCGGCGAGGGTGCCGTCGTCAGCCAGAACTGGGTGCCGGTGGCGCGCGTGGGGCTCTATGTCCCCGGCGGCCTGGCGGTCTACCCGTCCTCGGTGATCATGAACGTGGTCCCGGCCCTGGCCGCCGGCGTCGAATCGATTGCCCTGGCCTCGCCGCCGCAAAAGAACTTCGGCGGCCTCCCGCACCCCACGATCCTGGCTGCGGCCTGCCTGCTGGGCATCGAGGAGGTCTACGCGATCGGCGGGGCGCAGGCCATTGCGGCCTTCGCCTACGGCATCCCGGCCGACGCGTCCGACGGCGGCCACCTCCCCGGGATCGACCCCGTGGATGTCGTCACCGGTCCGGGCAATATCTTCGTGGCCACCGCCAAGCGCCTGGTTAAAGGGGTTGTCGGGATCGATTCCGAGGCCGGCACCACGGAGATCGCGATCCTCGCGGACGCCACCGCCAGTCCTGCCCTCGTGGCCGCGGACCTCATCAGCCAGGCCGAGCACGACCCCAAGGCTGCATCGGTGCTGTTCACCGACTCCGAAGCCCTCGCCGCAGAGGTCCGCGTGGAGCTTGAGCGGCAGGCCGCTGCCACCAAGCACTCCAGCCGCGTCCGCGAGGCGCTCTCGGGCCCGCAGTCCGGGGTGGTGCTGGTCGAGGACCTGGAGCAGGGCATTGCCGCCTGCGACGCGTACGCCGCGGAACACCTTGAGATCATGACCGCCGACGCCGCCCGGGTGGCCGGCCGGATCCGCAGCGCCGGTGCGATCTTCGTGGGGGACTACAGCCCCGTGAGCCTGGGGGACTATTGCGCCGGCTCCAACCACGTGCTGCCCACCAGCGGCACCGCGGCCTTCTCCTCCGGACTGAATGTGACCACGTTCCTGCGCGCCATCCAGGTCATCAACTACAGCCGGGCCGCGTTGGAGCAGGTCAGCGGCCATATCGTCAGCCTCTCCGGCGCGGAGGACCTGCCGGCGCATGGCGAGGCCGTCACGGTGCGGTTCGCCGCCCGGTAGTTCAGGACCCAGACCACTACATGTAGTAATTACAGGCTTGTTATTCAGCTACATCTAGTCGTAAACTGAGGTCACAGCGGATTGCGACAGGGGAGGAACCGACATGTATTGCCCGTTCTGCCGGAACCCTGATTCGCGCGTCGTGGACAGTCGGATCGCCGACGACGGCTCCGCCATCCGGCGCCGCCGGCAGTGCCCCGAATGCGGCCGCCGGTTCACCACCGTGGAAACCACGAGCCTGACCGTCATCAAGCGCTCCGGGGTCGGCGAGCCGTTCAGCCGCAGCAAGGTCATCAACGGCGTGCGCAAGGCCTGCCAGGGCCGCCCGGTCACCGAAGACGATCTCGCCTTGCTGGCGCAGGAAGTCGAGGAGGCGATCCGGGGCTCCGGCGCCGCCGAAATCGAGGCCCACGAAGTCGGGCTGGCGATCCTGGAGCCGCTGCAGCGTCTCGACGAGGTTGCCTACCTGCGGTTCGCCAGCGTCTACCAGGCCTTCGAATCGCTCGAGGACTTCGAATCGGCGATTTCCCTGCTTCGCCATGAGGCAGAGACCAAGGGCCGGGACGGCAAGAGCCCGGACAAGCGGCCGCTGCAGGCGCCGTCGTAAATGTCCTGATTGTCCTGGCGACGGCGTCCCAGGATCCACCACAGACTCCGGTGGTGGCAGCGGAGGGGAAGCCGCAGCCACCACCGGCTCCACCTCACCGCTCCACAAAGAAATTGAGCTATCACTCCGGGTCGTTCCCAGCGTTCAGAACGACCCGGAGTGATAGCTCAAGTGGTTTTAATCCCGCGATGGGCCTTTATTTTGCCAGCTTGTGCTTGAGGGCAATCTCGATGGCCGCGCCCACGATCCCGGCGTCGTTCTTCAGCTCGGCCGGGACGATCGGCGTGCGCAGCTTCATGTGTGGCAGGTACTCGTCCGCACGCTTGGAGATGCCGCCGCCCACGATGAAGAGCTCGGGGGAAAACAGGAATTCCACGTGGGAGAAGTAGCGCTGCAGCAGGACGCTGTACTGTTCCCAGCTGAGGCCCTCGCGCTCACGGGCCACGGCTGAGGCCTTGGTCTCGGCGTCGAAGCCGTCAATCTCCAGGTGACCGAGTTCGGCGTTGGGAACCAGCTTGCCGTCGAAGATGAACGCCGAGCCGATGCCGGTGCCAAGGGTGATCACCAGCACCGTGCCGGCGACTCCCTCGCCGGCACCGAAGCGGGCCTCGGCGAGTCCCGCGGCGTCGGCGTCATTGATGACCTCCACCGGGCGGCCGAGACGCGCCGTGAGCATGGCGTCGATGTCGGCTTCCAGCCACGACTTGTCCACATTCGCGGCCGAATGGACCACGCCGTGCTGGATGATGCCGGGGAAGGTCACGCCCACGGGGCTGCTGGCGTCGGGGGCATCGGAGCGGGCCGAGAGCTCGGCGACAACCTGCGCGACGACTTCGGCCACCGATTCAGGAGTGGAGGGCTGCGGCGTCGGGAAGCGCACGCGGTCACCGATCAGCTTCCCCTTCTTCAGGTCCACGATCCCGCCCTTGATTCCGGTCCCACCGATGTCAATGCCGATCAGGGGGGCGTTCTTCTTCGACTTTTCGTCCTTCTTGGCCAATGTCGTTCCGTTCGTGGCAGGGGCGGGCTGTAGTGACCGGGCAGGGCCGGTGGTGAGAGAGCGGGGTGGTTACGGGAACTAGCGTGTGGAGCAGGCGGTCAGGGCAGCGTGAGGACCTCGGCACCGGACTCCGTCACGAGCAGGGTGTGCTCGAACTGGGCGGTGCGCTTGCGGTCGCGGGTCACGACGGTCCAGTCATCGGCCCACATGTCCCAGTCAACGGTGCCCAGGGTCAGCATTGGCTCGATCGTGAACACCATACCGGTTTCCATGGTGGTGTTGTATGCCGGGGCCGCGTCATAGTGCGGAATGATCAGCCCGGTGTGGAAGGCTTCGCCAACTCCGTGCCCGGTAAAGTCGCGGACCACGCCGTAGCCGAAGCGCTTTGCGTAGGACTCGATGGTCCGGCCGATCACGTTGATTTCGCGTCCGGGAGCCACGGCCCGGATGGCGCGGTTCAGCGATTCCCGGGTGCGCTCGACGAGGAGGCGGGATTCCTCGTCGACGTCGCCGACCAGGAAGGTGTAGTTGGTGTCGCCATGGACGCCGCCGATGAAGGCCGTGATGTCGATGTTGAGGATGTCGCCGTCCCGGACCACCGTGCTGTCCGGGATCCCGTGGCAGATGACCTCGTTGAGGGACGAACACAGGGACTTCGGAAAGCCCCGGTATCCGAGGGTGGAGGGGTACGCGTTGTGGTCCAGCAGGAACTCATGGCCCACCCGGTCCAGCTGGTCGGTGGTGACGCCGGGTTCGATGTGCCTGCCGACCTCCACGATGGCCTGGGCGGCGATCTTGGAGGCGATCCGGATCTTCTCGATGGTCTCCGCCGACTTGACCTCGGAGCCTGTGAACTTCGCAGGAGCCGGCTTGCCCACATATTCCGGACGCGGGATGGACGGCGGCACGGGAAGCTGCGGGCTCACTGTCCCCGGGACCAGCGTGCCGATGGGTGCAGTTGAGGCTAGAGAAGGCATAGATTGATCATATAAGCCCCCGGGCTCGCCCCGGAAAATACAGCCCGGAAAAGACACCCCGGAAAAGACACCCCGGTAAAGACACCCGGACACGCTCCGGGCCATGAAGGAGCCCCGATGCCCGAATACTGGTACAACGTCAACACCCACGAGATCGAGGAAGACGCGATGTCCGACTGGAGCCAGCTGATCGGACCGTACAAGACCCGTGAGGAAGCCGAACACGCCCTGGAAAAGGTCAAGGCGCGCAATGAGGCTTGGGACAAGGACGAGGACGACTAGCCCGTACGGGCCTGCTGCGCCCGCGGGAACGTCCCCCGGCGATCGCGGACCGGACACCGCGCGGGCTGACTGATTTTCTCCCGGCCCGTGATTCTCACCCTGTGAGGGTGGGTGCGAGCCGGTTTCCGACAGCCATACTGGGAAAATGCCGACGCGCGTTGCCCGCACCCGCGGCGCCCGAATATCAGACCTCGCCAGGCTGGCCCTTGCCTGGGCTGCCTCGACTGTAGCCCTCATTATCACCGGCGCCCTGCTGCCGGGGTTCTCTGCGGCCAGCTGGTGGTCATACGCCGCCGTGGCGGCGGCAGCCGGCCTCGTCGGCCTGGTCCTGCGCCCCGTGCTGGTGGAGATCTCGGCCAGGGTGGGCTGGGTGGCAGTACTTCTTACCGCCCTGGTGGGGCAGGCCCTGATCATGTACGTCGCCATCCGTCTGGTGCCCGGCATCGAGTCGACGCCGTTGACAGCCCTCGCCGCTACCTGGGTCAGCGCCGTGGTGGGCACGCTCATTTCGTGGGCCACCACAGCCGGAACCGATGACGGCCTCATCACGTCGCTGGCAGGACGGGCACGCCGGCAGGAAACGGTGACCGATCCGGAGGTGGACGGTGTCCTGTTCGTCCAGCTCGACGGGGTCCCCTTCCCGGTGCTGCAGTGGGCTATCCAGTCCGGGGGAGTGCCCCATCTCCGCCGCTGGCTGGCCTCGGGGGATTATCAGTTCCGTGAATGGACTCCCCAGCTGCCTTGCACGACGCCGGCGAGCCAGATGGGCATTCTGCACGGCACGGTCGCCGGGATCCCGGCCTTCCGGTGGTATGACCGTGAACTCCAACGCGTCCTGGTGGCCAACCGTCCGGCAGACGCCCGGGTGATCGAGGACAGGCACAGCACCGGCCAGGGACTGCTCTGCGACGACGGCGTCTCCATCTCGAACCTGTTCACCGGTGACGCGCCCCGCTCGTTTTTGACGATGAGCCGGGTAGAGGTCCGGCGCGGCTCGACCCAAACCCGCCGGGCGTTCGCCTGGTTTTTTGCCACCCCGAACGGCTTCATGCGCAGCTTCACGCGGACCGTCGCCGAGATCTTCAAGGAGCGTTGGCAGGCCCGGAGACAGGTCAAACGTGACCTCAATCCGCGGGTGCGGCGGGACTGGACCTTCGCCCTGCTGCGGGCAGTCACCAACGGTCTGCTGCGGGACCTGAACACGGCGCTGGTGGCAGAGGAGCTGCGTCGCGGCACGAAGTGCATCTATGTCGACTACGTTGACTACGACGAGATCGCCCACCACGCAGGCATGTTCCGCCCCGAGTCGCTTGCAGCCCTGGATGGCTTGGACCGCACGCTCGGTGCCTTGGCCGAACTCGCCGGGTCCGCTCCCCGCCGCTACCGGCTGGTGGTGCTCTCGGACCACGGCCAGTCCCAGGGCACGCCGTTCGCGGACCGGTATGGCCAGGCGCTTGGTGATCTGTGCGCGGAACTGATGCAGGAACACGTTCAGAACGTGGACGCGTCCGTCGAGGGGCTCGGGCGCGCGGACTCCCTCGCCGGCGACGTTGCCTCTGGCGGATTGTCCGGAAAGCTCGCCGGCCGTGCCGACGAGGTGCTGACGAAGGCACAAGAGACGCCGGCACAGCAGACTTCCGGCCCAGGCGGCGCGGAGGATCCGGTGGTCGTGTTGGGCTCGGGCAACCTGGGCCTGGTGTACCTGCGCGGTGACCGGCGCCTGAGTCTCCAGGCCCTCGAGCATCGGTGGCCTGCCCTGGTCCCTGGCCTGGCGGGCCATCCCGGCGTCGGGTTCGTGGCCGGCATCGATGAGGAGGGCGGGGCGTGGGCGATCGGAAGCGGCGGGCGCGTCAATATCACCAGCGGGGCAGTGGAGGGCACCGACCCGCTGGCCGGTTTCGGGCCGCATGCGGCGCGGGTGCTGAATCTCGCGCTGATGCACCCCGAGGCGCCGGATCTCTATGTCAACAGCGCGGTGGATCCCGTGACCGGCGACGTTGCAGCATTCGAAGGCCTCGTGGGATCCCACGGGGGTCTGGGGGGTTGGCAGGACCGCGCCGTGCTGATGGGCCCGGCCGATCTCATGGCGGGGCTGCCCGAGCGGATCGAGGGTGCCGGGGAACTCCACCGGGTGCTGGTGGCGATGCTTGAGTCGTGCGGCCAGCGCGCCACGACGGCGTCCCGCGGCTGAGCGACGAACTGGGGGATTTCCCGGGGGCGGGTCCAATCCGAGGCCCTGGGCTTACGAGGGCGCGACCCAGGTCTGGCCGGGAGCGAGGACGACTGCCGTGCAGCCGGGAGCCTGTTCCGCCACGGCAGTGGCGAACCGGTGGCCGGGCCGCTCGAGCCAGCTCCGGGCAAAGTAGGTGACGAACGGAGGGTGCAGCGTCCCCCAGTGCACCGGCAGGGCGAACCGTGCGCCGCTCATCGCGACAGCCCGGGCGGCGGTCTCCGGAGTCAGGTGCCCCGCCGAGAGCCTCGGTCCCCACCCCCAGACCGGCACCAGGGCGACATCGATCGGCCCTCCGGCCATGGCGGGGAGCGCGGCCATCTCCGGGAACAAGCCCGTGTCACCCGCGATCCACACGATGCCCGACTGGCCGCGGACGAGCTGGCCATTGGCGTCGTTGGGCCGGTGCGGCATTGGCCGGCTGCGATGCTCGGCCGGCACCTGGCGAATCTGGACGCCGCTGCCTACCGGGGTCCAGCCGTCGCCCAAGGAAACTGTGTGCGCCAGCTTTCGGCGACGCAGCCAGGCCACGTTCGCCGGCGCGCTCATCAGCGGTGCCCCGGGCAGCATGCGCAGGGAACGCAACTCGGCGTGGTCGTGGTGCAGGTGAGAGAGGAGCACCGCGTCCGGTCGGTCCCACGAGACCGGGTCCGGACGCGGTGCCAGGCGTCGGAGCAACCCGGCATGGGAACGGAGCAGCGGATCGGTGAGGATCCGAACCCCGTCGAGATCCAGAACCACCGTGGAGTGACCAAGCCAGGTGATTCTCATGTCGGGCGTAGCCCGTTTTCGTGTCAGGCCAAGGCCTTTGCCTTGAGGGAATCAAACTCGGTCTGGTTGATGGCTCCGGAATCAAGCAGCGCCCTGGCATCGGCGATCTGGCCGGCCGGGCTGGCCGTCGAGCCTGCGGCCTGCTTGATGTACTCCTGCTGGGCAGCCTGCTGCTGGGCCAGCATCTTCATCTGACGATCGGTCATGCTCCGGCCCCGGGCGATCAGGTAGATGAGGGCGCCGAGCCAGGGAACGAAGATCAGCAGGATAACCCAGCCGGCCTTGGCCCAGCCGCTGAGCTCGTGGTCGCTGAACAAGTCCATCAGGCAGCGGAACCACACCATCAGCGCAGCGATCCAGATGAAGAACCAGAAACTCCAGAGCAGAACGTCCCAGAAGCTATTCGTGTCCATCGATACTCCTCGAATCGTGTCCGCCGGAGCCTGACCTTACGCTTAGCGCATGAAACCGTCCGGGCCGGCGGAACATCTTGAGGTCCTAATGCAGACCTTATTGGTCAGCCTGCCCGCACCTGAGGCGCAACGCATCGCCCGTGAAGGATGAGGTCTTGCAAAAGAGTCTCCGGATCCGGAAGGTCAGGGGCCCGCTGGAGCGGAACTAGAAGGAGTGTTCCGGGCCGGGGAACTGGCCTGAGCGCACGTCGTCGCCGTAGGCTTTTGCGGCGTCACTGAGCGACGTGCGGAGGTCGGCGTACTGTTTGACGAATTTCGCCATCTTTCCGCCGCGCAAACCGGCCATGTCCTGCCACACCAGGACCTGTCCGGTGGTGGCGCTGCCGGCGCCGATGCCGACCGTGGGGACGTCGACGGCGGCATCCACGGCGGCTGCCGTGGCGGCCGGGACCATTTCCATGAGCACGCTGAACGCGCCGGCGTCGGCCAGCGCGACGGCGTCGTCGATCAACCGCTGGGCGTCATCGCCGCGGCCCTGGACGCGGTAGCCGCCGAGGGAGTGTTCGCTCTGCGGGGTGAAACCGATGTGCGCCATGACGGGGATGCCGGCCTGGACCATGGCGCGGACGGTCTCGGCGTAGAACTTTCCGCCTTCAATCTTGACGGCGTGGGCCAGGCCCTCTTTCAGGAACCGGACGCCGGTGGCAACCGCCTGCTGGGCCGAGACCTCGTAGCTGCCGAACGGCAGGTCAGCGACCACCAGGGCCCGCCGTGCGGAGCGGGCAACGGCGCGGCACAGCGGAAGGAGCTCGTCCACCGTCACGGGAAGGCTGGTTTCGTTGCCGAAGACGTTGTTGGAGGCCGAATCGCCGACCAGGAGCACCTCGATGCCCGCCTGGTCAAAGATTTCTGCGGTGTACTGGTCATACGCGGTGAGCATGGCGAAGCGCTCACCGTTGGCCTTGGCCGCCTGGAGATGATGCGTGCGGATCCTGGCCACCGGTTTCCGGGCCGCCTCCGCAGCCCCGCCGGTGCCGCCGTCGGCAGTCCCGCCTGTGCCACTGGCCGACGTGCCCGAAGAGGCGGCCGCTGAAGCCGCTGCCGGGCCGCTGCCGTAGGGGGCCGCAAGTTCTGCGGGCGTGCTGGAATCGGAGCTGTTACTTGAGGCCATGCCACGAGCGTAGTGCGAGACGAAGTGCCGCAGCTACCGCGGGTTGCCCCCGCCCGGCGTGAATCACGTCACACGGGCGGCCTGCGCGACGGCGCAATGCCCCCTCCCGCCGCGAATTCGTCCGGCTTTGTGTTAACGGTGTGTTACGCGGGGGTCCGGCTTCAGCAATCGGTGGCAATGCTTAGTAAAGTGAACCGTGAGCAGCCGCGGGGCCCATGAATGCCGGGCCCGGGGCGGATGGAAGAACCGGAAAGAGGCCAGTATGGACCGCCAGCAAGAGTTTGTCCTGCGGACGATCGAAGAGCGCGACGTGCGGTTTGTGCGCCTGTGGTTCACCGACGTCGTGGGATCGCTCAAGTCCGTGGCGCTGGCCCCGGCCGAGGTGGAAGGCGCCTTCGAGGAAGGACTCGGATTCGACGGTTCCTCAATCGAAGGCCTGGCCCGCGTCTTCGAATCCGACATGCTGGCCCAGCCGGATCCGGCCACGTTCCAGATCCTGCCGTGGCGCGGCGAGACCGAGGCCACATCGCGGATGTTCTGCGACATCCTGACGCCCGACGGCGAACCTTCCGCCGCGGACCCGCGCAACGTCCTCAAGCGCACCCTGGCCAAGGCCGCGGACATGGGCTTCACCTGCTACACCCACCCCGAGATCGAGTTCTACCTGCTCAAGTCCCAGGAGCCGGGCCCGGACGGATCACCCATCCCCGTGGACGAGGGCGGCTACTTCGACCACGTCCCGGGCGGCGTGGCCCAGGACTTCCGCCGGACCGCGGTGACCATGCTGGAATCGGTGGGCATCTCGGTGGAATTCAGCCACCACGAGGCGGGCCCGGGCCAGAACGAAATCGACCTGCGCTACGCCGACGCCCTGCAGACCGCGGATAACATCATGACGTTCCGCACGGTCATCAAGGAAGTCGCGCTGCAGCAGGGCACCTATGCCACCTTCATGCCCAAGCCCTTCACCGCCCACCCGGGTTCCGGCATGCACACCCACTTTTCCCTCTTCGAAGGGGACACCAACGCCTTCTACGAGGCCGGTTCCGAGTTCCAGCTTTCCGAGACGGCGCGCCAGTTCATCGCCGGCATCCTCAAGCACGCCCCCGAATTCACGGCCGTGACCAACCAGTTCGTCAACTCCTACAAGCGGCTCTGGGGCGGGGGAGAGGCACCGAGCTACCTGAGCTGGGGCCACAACAACCGCTCCGCCCTGGTCCGCGTCCCGCTGTACAAGCCCGGCAAGGGCCAGTCCGCGCGGATCGAATACCGTGGCATCGACTCCGCCGCCAACCCCTACCTGGCCTACGCCGTGCTGCTCGGTGCCGGCCTCAAGGGCATCGAGGAGGGCTACCAGCTCCCCGCGGCGGCCGAGGACGACATCTGGTCGCTGAGCTCGGCGGAACGCCGCGCCATGGGACACGACCCGCTGCCGGCCAGCCTGCACGACGCCATCCGGACCATGGAGGATTCCGAGCTCATGCCGCAGATCCTCGGCGAGCAGGTGTTCGAGCACTTCCTGCGCAACAAGCGTGCAGAATGGCAGGACTACCGCCTTCAGGTGACGCCCTACGAACTGCAGCGCAATCTCGGCATTCTGTAGGTTGCCCCGATGAGCCTGGCACGACGCCTCATTGCCGCCGGCTTCAGCGATCTCGACAAGGGCGAGCGGTTCCTGGCGGCCCGGGAACTGGAGGGACTCGACCAGGATGCCCTCTTTGCGGGGCTGCAGCTGGCGGCCAACCCCGACACGGCCCTGCAGTCCCTGGTCCGGCTGATCGAGAAGCACCCGGAGCTGCGCAAGCTTGCCGTCGCAGACCCGGAAAGCAGCGAGCCGCTGTACCGGGTCCTGGGGGCCTCCGAGGCGCTGGGCGAGTTCCTCATCCGCCACCCCGAACACCTCGATGCCTTCGACGTCCGGGTCAGTCCGGAACCGATGCCCGCGGACGCCGTGGCCCTGCGGACGCGGCTGCTGCAGTCGGTGCGGGCCGATCCCAAGTCTGCCCGGCCGGTGGCGGCCCTCAGCGGTCAGGAAGCCTACGCGGCCCTGCGCACCGCCTACCGGCGCGGGCTCGTGGAGCTCGCCATCAAGGACCTGTGCGCGGCCGATCCGCTGGACTTCATGCCGGCCGCGGGTGCGGAACTGGCGGATCTCGCCGGGGCTGCGCTCGAGGCGGCCCTCGCCGTGTCCCGGGCCGAGGCGGCGGAGAAGTTTGACGCCGCGGAGGTGGCCGACGTCGGCCTCGCCGTGATCGGCATGGGCAAGTGCGGTGCCCGCGAACTGAACTACATTTCCGACGTCGACGTCATCTACGTGATCGAGTCCGGCGCGCTGGAGGAGACCCGGGCCACGACCATCGGCACCGTCCTCGCCTCCGGGATCTCGCGCGCGATCATGTCCACGAGCCGCGAACCCGGGCTGTGGGAAGTCGATGCGAACCTCCGGCCCGAGGGCAAGTCGGGGCCGCTGGTCCGGACCCTCGCCTCGCACGAGAGCTATTACGCGCGCTGGGCCGAGAGCTGGGAATTCCAGGCCCTCCTGAAGGCCCGGACCATCGCCGGCGACACCGTCCTGGGGGCCCGCTACGAGGCAGCCCTGACGCCCCTGATCTGGTCTTCGGCCGGCCGGGAGGGCTTTGTCGAATCCGTCCGCGCCATGCGCCGCCGCGTCACCGAGCATATTCCGGCCGATGAGGAACAGCGGCAGATCAAGCTGGGCCGCGGCGGGCTGCGCGACGTCGAATTCACCGTCCAGCTGCTGCAGCTCGTGCACGGCAAGTCGGATGAATCCTTGCGCTGCCGGGACACCACCTCGGCCATCGCGGCGCTCTCCGCCGGCGGGTATATCGGCCGCTCCGACGCCGCGGAGTTCGACCGCGACTACCGCTACCTGCGGCTGCTCGAACACCGGATCCAGCTGTTCCAGCTGCGCCGGACGCACCTCATGCCGGTGAATGAAGCGTCTTTGCGTTCCCTCGCCAAGGCGGTCCTGGGACCGTTCTCCGCCGAGCGGCCCAAGCCGGACGCCCTGGTCGCCGCATGGCGAAAAACCAAGCGCTCCGTGCGGGAACTCCACGAACGCATCTTCTACCGCCCCCTGCTCAACACAGTCGCCACCCTGAGCAGCGAAGAGGCCCGCCTGACCCCGGAAGCGGCCCAGGGCCGCCTCGCCGCCCTCGGCTACCTCGATCCCCCCGGCGCCATGCGGCACATCGAGGCCCTCACCGCCGGCGTGAGCCGGCGCGCGGCACTCCAGCGCCAGCTCCTGCCCATCCTGCTGGACTGGCTCGCCGACGGCGTGGACCCCGACGCCGGGCTGCTCGCGTTCCGGCGGGTCAGCGAGGCCCTCGGCACAACACACTGGTACCTGGGCATGCTCCGGGATTCGACGGCCGCGGCCGAGCGGCTCTGCCACGTGCTCGCCAACTCCCGGCTGATCGCGGACCTGCTGGAGGTTTCGCCCGAATCAGTGGCGTGGCTGGGCACGGACAAGGAACTGGTGCCGCTCAGCTTCGAATCCCAATGGCTTGAAATCACCTCGAAGATGTCCCGGCACGCGGACCCGGAGAGCGCCATGCGGCTGATCCGGCTGATCCGGCGCCGGGAAATCCTCCGGGTCGCCATCGCGGACAGCGCCGGGCTGCTGGACCAGGACCAGGTGGGGGAAGCCCTCGCCGACACGGACCGGGCCGCCGTGCTGGGGGCCCTGCGCGTGGCGGAGACGATCATCACCGCCGAGGAACCGCTGAAGACCCATGTGCTGGTGGTTGCGATGGGCCGTCAGGGCGGCCGGGAGATCGGCTACGGCTCGGACGCCGACGTCATGTACGTCCACCGCGGACTCCCCGGCGTGCCGGAAGAGGAGGCACAGGCTCAGGCCCTGCAGATCGTGGGCAAGCTCTCGAGCCTGCTGACCCAGCCGCTTAAACCGGCGATCCTGGCCGAGCGGGTGCTCGCCGTGGACGCGGACCTGCGCCCCGAGGGCAAGAGCGGGCCCATGGTGCGGTCCCTGGAGTCCTACGCCGAGTACTACCGCCGGTGGTCCCTGGTCTGGGAGGCCCAGGCGTTGCTGCGGGCGCGCCCCATGGCCGGCGACGATGCCCTGGCCGAGGATTTCGTGGCGCTGATCGACACCATCCGGTACCCGGAGTCTTTGTCTGACCAGGACGTGCGGGAGGTGCGGCGGGTCAAGGCTAGGGTCGAGGCGGAGCGCCTGCCGCGCGGCGCCGATCCCGCCCGTCACCTGAAGCTTGGCCGGGGCGGGCTGAGCGACGTCGAGTGGCTGGCCCAGCTGCTCCAGCTCCGGCATGCCGGCCGGCACCCGGAGCTGCGGACCACGTCCACGGTGGACGCGCTCGAGGCGGCCGCGGCCCTGGACCTGATGGACGCGGGGGACACCGTCATCCTCCTCCGGGCCTGGCGGCTGGCGAGCCGGATCCGTTCGGCCAACGTCATCTGGACCGGCCGGCCCTCGGACCTGCTGCCCTCCTCCCGCCGCGACCTTGAGGCGGTGGCCCGCTGGTGCGGCTACGGACAAGGCAACGCCGCGGCGCTGGAGGAGGACTACCTGCGGTTGAGCCGGCGCGCCCGGGCGGTCTTCGAGCGGGTCTTCTACGGCCAATAGCGCCCGGCGGCGGCCTGCCGGTTGCTGACAGGGCCTACTGACACATGCTGCGGGCGGTGCTACCTTGGGCCAATGGCCAGGCAACTTTTTGTGAACCTTCCCGTCCGGAATCTGGATAAGACCGTTGAATTCTTCACGGCGCTGGGATTTTCCTTCAACCCCGACTTCACCGATGAGAACGCCACCTGCATGATCGTCAACGACGGCGCGTACGTGATGCTGCTCGTCGAGTCCTACTTCAAGACCTTCACCTCGAAGTCCGTCGCCGCTACGGCCGGCACCGCCGAGGTGATCATGTCCTTCTCGCTGGAGAGCCGCGAAGCCGTGGACGAGGTCATCCGCACCGCCCTGACCTCCGGGGGCACGGCATCGGAGGAGGCCCAGGACTACGGCTTTATGTACACGCACAGCTTCCAGGACCCGGACGGGCACCTCTGGGAAGTCTTCTGGATGGATCCGGCCGGACCGCCCAAAGACGCTGCGCTGTAGCCCCTTTCCGCTAGGGGCGGGCGCCGCCGGCGCGGGTACGCTGTCTACATGTCTGGACATGTATGGCTGCTGCCTTTGAAGAATCTCGACGACGACGCCCGGGCCATCAAGCTTGGGGAGATCGCGCTGCTGGAGCTCGGCGCAGGGCAGCAGAAGTTCGTGGGGGACCCGCTGCGGATGATGCTGATCGGGCTCGAGGAAGAGTCCCGGCACCCGTTCGCCGTGGATGAGAACGGGGCCGCCGTGGGAGTCCTGACGCTCCAGGCTGGGGCGGCGACCCTCGCGGGCTGGCCAGAGGACCACACGGCCTGGCTCCTGCGCGGCTTCCTGATCGACCGGCGGCAGCAGGGCAAGGGCCTCGGCACCCTCGCCGCGGAGGCCGCCGTGCGGGAGGCCGCCAAACTGACGGCGGACCTCGGCAGCGGCCAGGCCGGCGTCGTACTCTCCGTCAACGAACTGAACCCCGGCGGCCAAGCCGCATACCGCAAGGCCGGATTCGAGGACCGCGGCCGCTACGAAGGCGGCGACGCCGGCCCGCAACGCATCATGTACCGGGCATTCTGACCGAAAGCGCATCTTGACTGGGACGATGCGTGCCGCAGTATTGAACCAAGACCAGCCGCTGGAAAGGTGCATGATGGGTCACTCACAGATGCAGGTAGAACCGGTCATCCAGGAGCTCCACATCCCCGCCGGGCTGGCAGGGCCCGTTGAGTTGACGATGGACGTACGCTGTTTCCTTGTGCCGCACACCGGGGGATTGCTGTTAATCGATACGGGCCTCAAGGGCAGCGAGCATGCGATTGCGGCGGCCTTGGACCGTGTCGGAGCAGCATGGAGTGACATCACCGACGTCGTCCTCACCCATTGGCATCCGGACCATGTCGGCGGCCTCGGCGAAGTAGTGGAACGGAGCCCGTTGGCAGCGATCTGGGCGGGCGCGGCGGACGTTTCCCAGATTCCTTCCGCGGTGCCGCTGCGCCCGCTCGTGGAACGTGACAGGGTCCGCGATGTCCAGATCGTGCAGACGCCTGGCCATACCGCAGGACATATCAGCTTGCTGCATGACGACGGAATGCTGTTCGTAGGGGACGCTGTGGGGACAGCCGGAGGTGTGATGAGACGGGCGCCGGAGCAGTTTACAGCGGACTCTGCGCGGGCCGAAGAGTCGCTTCTAAAACTGAGTTTGCTGGAGCCGGACAGGATGCTCTTTTCCCACGGACCGGAGATCCCCGATCCCGTAGGGGAATTGCGCCGGCTTCTCGCCGTCAACGAGGGTTGACGCCTCTCCCGGTGTCAACTAACGTTGACGCCGGAGGTGCTTCGTGCAGACATTGATAGGTTCCATGGACGGCAAAGGGCCGGCCGAGGCGCTCTACGCCGTGGCGGAACTCCACAAAGAACTGGCGCGCACGGAAACCGAAGTGGTGCTGCGTGCCCGGCAGGCCGGACTGTCGTGGGAGGCCATTGCGGTGTGCCTTGGCGTCAGCAAGCAGGCCGTGCACAAGAAGTACGGAAAGCGCTGAGGTGCTGGAAAGCGCTGAACCAGAAGGCCGGCCCCAGGCCGCGGCCGGATGCCCGAGGTAACTCGCGGGTCCTAACTTCCCTTTCGGCCCACGAATCGGATCACCGAGGCACGCAGCGGTCGGATCACCCAGACCAGGCCCGCAACGATCAGCACACCGGCGATCGAGAAAAATAGCGGCAGCGGGTTTGAGCGGTCGGTACCGGCCACTTGCGCCGTGGCAACGGGAGGTCGGGGCGTGGATGGCGCTGCCGGGCTGGCCGTGGCAACCGGTGCCGGCTTCGCGGACGCGTCGTCGGCCGGGGCCGCTGCCTTGACCGGGCCGGCAGCATCGGCGACGTGCGACTCAGTTTGCAAGGCTGCCTGCGGCTGGACGAAACCAACGCTGGCACGCGCAGGAACGACGGTGTTTGCGGGGGCAATCCGGGTTGTTGGCTGGACTGCCTTGACCTGACGGATGGTCTGTTTCCCGGGCCGCGCCGGAGCGGGAGCTTGTCCGGCGGGAGCTTGTCCGGCTGGGGCGGGGGCGTGTTCTGCGGGGGCCTGTTCTGCGGGGGCCGGGCCGGGAGCGGGCTGATCGCCGCCGACCTCGCCGTTTCCTCCCGTGTCGCCGTCGATCTCGCCGTTTCCGCCCGTGTCGCCGTCGATCTCGCCGTTTCCGCCCGTGTCGCCGTCGATCTCGCCGCCCTCAACGATGTCGACGTATAGCGACGATTGGGTATTCGGCCCGTGTCCCTGAGCCGTTGCGGTAACCTGGGCCCGGATCCGATGGCCCTGGTCCGCGGCCACGACAGTGTAGGTGGGTGCGGTGGCCCCGGTGATCGGCTGGCCGTCCCGCTCCCACTGATAGAGGAGGGAAATCGGCTCACCGTCGGCGTACCAGCCGCCGCTGCCCTCCACACTGAGAGTATCGCCGACAGTGGAGCCCCCAGAAAGCCACATTTCATCTGTGGGCTCGATGTACCCGCGGGTAACGACCGTGGACGTGTTTGACTTCGATACGCTGCCTTGGCTTGGGCCGCCGCCGGTCACCTTGAGGGTAACCACTTTGCCCAGGTCGGCAGTCCTGATCTTGTAGCTGTCGGTGGTGGCTCCCTCGATGTCCACCCCATCGGCTTGCCACTGTAACGCCACAACGTCTGTGGACCAGGTGCCCAAATCGTCGACGTCCAACGAGAATCCGACCCTCGTCGAACCCGACACAGATGGAGCCTCGCCGGTAATGATGATGGCTGGCCGGGCCGTATACGCTGCGGTGTTGGTTGCACTGACCTTCGGGGACGGCAGGGTAGTCTCCACCCCATCCTTGAGCCCAGGGGCGGACCCAGTCACGCGCAGCGTTAGGGACCGGCCGTCGTCGGGCGCCGTGATCTCGTAAGTTTCGCCCTGGGCGCCGGGGATGTTGACCCCGTCGCGCAGCCACTGATACTTCAGCGTTTGCGCCCGTTCCCATTCGCCGGGATACGACGTGAGTGTCTGTCCTGCCTTGAGGATGCCAGTGAAGGTCGGGCGCTCCAACGCCCGGACCATGGTGCGGCCCGTGGCACCCTCGCCGAAGTCCCGGCACCTATGCCCGGCTGCGGAGTCCCAGCAGACGACGGCCGCCTGGGCCGGGCCGGCGAAGCCGATAGTGGACAAGATAATGGCGGCGCCGACGGCTGAAGCCGCACGCGACAGAGTGCTTTTCAAATTTTCCCCCAATATAGTGCCCTTCGCCGTGACCGGGAAGGGACAAAGGGAAATGCTACAAGAAAGATAGCGCTCTATCGATGAATCAAGACCGACTTATGACGGATATTTCCGGCCAAGCAAAAGAGCCCGTCCGGGCTGCCGCGTGTGGCAGACCGGACGGACTCTCCTGGCACTGTGCGGTGCGAGGCCCCTTGGGACTAGACGCCGTAGTAGAGCTCGAACTCGTACGGGTTCGGGCGCAGCGAAAGCGGACGGATCTCGTTCTCGTACTTGTACTCGATCCAGGTGTCGATCAGGTCCTGGGTGAAGACGCCGCCGGCCTGCAGGAACTCGTTGTCCTCGGCCAGTGCATCCAGGGCCTCCTCGAGGGTGCCCGGAGCCTTGGGGATGTCCTTGGCTTCTTCGGCCGGGAGCTCGTAGAGGTCCTTGTCGATCGGAGCCGGGGGTTCGATCCGGTTACGGATGCCGTCGATGCCGGCCATCAGCTGGGCAGCGAACGCCAGGTACGGGTTGGAGGAGGGGTCCGGCGCGCGGAACTCGATGCGCTTGGCCTTCGGGTTGGACCCCGTGATCGGGATACGGATACCGGCGGAGCGGTTGCCCTGCGAGTAAACCATGTTGACCGGGGCTTCGAAACCCTTGACCAGGCGGCGGTAGGAGTTCACCGTCGGGTTGGTGAAGGCCAGGACAGCGGAGGAGTGCTTCAGCAGGCCACCGATGTACCAGCGGGCGGTGTCGGACAGGCCGGCGTAGCCCTTCTCGTCGTAGAACAGCGGCTCGCCGCCGGTCCACAGCGACTGGTGGCAGTGCATGCCCGAGCCGTTGTCACCGAAGACAGGCTTCGGCATGAAGGTCACGGACTTGCCCCAGGCATCGGCGGTGTTCTTGATGACGTACTTGAACTTCTGCAGGTCATCAGCCGCGTGGGTCAGGGTGGTGAACTTGTAGTTGATTTCAGCCTGTCCGGCGGAGCCGACTTCGTGGTGGCTGCGCTCGACCTCAAGGCCGGCCTCGTCCAGGGCAACGCACATGGCGTCGCGCAGGTCGGCCTGCTTGTCGGTGGGGGAGACCGGGAAGTATCCGCCCTTGACCGGGGTCTTGTAGCCGAGGTTTCCGCCCTCTTCCTCACGGCCCGAGTTCCAGTGTGCTTCCTCGGAGTCGATCTTGTAGAAGCTGCCCTGCGGGGAGGACTGGTACTGGACGTTGTCGAAGACGAAGAACTCGGCCTCGGGAGCGAAGAAAGCGGTGTCGGCAATGCCGGTCGAAGCCAGGTAGGCCTCCGCCTTCTCGGCCACGCCGCGGGGATCGCGGTGGTACGGGTCACCGGTACGCGGGTTCACGATCGAGAAGTTCAGTGCAAGGGTCTTCTCCATGCGGAACGTGTCGATGAACGCCGTCGTGACGTCCGGGATGAGCTGCATGTCAGACTCGGCGATGCCCTGGAAGCCGCGGATTGAAGATCCGTCGAAAAGCTGGCCGTTGACGAAGAAGTCGGCGTCAACGCTCTTGGCAGGCACGTTGAAGTGCTGCTGAACGCCCGGGAGATCGGTGAAGCGGATATCGACGAATTTGATGTCTTCGTCCTTGATGAACTTGAGGACTTCGTCCGCAGTCTTGAACATCTATGCTCCTTACGCATATGAAAGATCTGGCCGTCAGGCACATTTGTCCAGCGCAGTCCAACAGCGGAGAAGGCAAAAAGCTTCCCCGCTTCGCAGTCGCTAGCAACTGTTACCACCCTAAGGACAAGGGATTTCCCCGCAGTGTCCGCATTGTTTCGGGGAGGTTACAGAATGTCCTGACACGTAAACGCTAGTCGCCAGTCCACACTGTGGCCTATCTGGTCCACAATGTGACACCCTACCTCCCACACTATGGACAGGCCAGAGCCGATAAGCTTGGAGGGTGGTTGATCGCAAAGACATCGGTTCATGGCTCACCGGGCCGGACACATCCGGCATCTCCAGGTACCCGGGGGAGCGGCTCGGGCTGCCCGAGTCCGGGGCAGGGTCGATCGCCCGTGCCGGCCGGCGCATCCTGGCGATCTGCATTGACTGGGGCATCGCGCTGTTGATCAGCAATTTCGCCTTCGGCGGCGACTCCTGGGCCACGCTTGCCGTGTTTGCCATCGAGCAGATCCTGCTGATCGGCACCCTCGGCTACGGCATCGGCCACCGGATCGTGGGAATCCACGTGGTCCGGCTGGGCGGCGGCCCGGCGGGTCCGCTCGCGGCCCTGGTGCGCACTCTGCTGCTGTGCCTCGTTATCCCTGCCGTCATCTTCGACCCGGACCAGCGCGGCCTCCACGACAAGGCCATGAATACGGTGCTCGTCCGGATGTAGCAACCCGCGGCCGGATGCGCGACGGCGGTGCCAGGCAACCGGGCGCGGCGGGCCCTCGTCCGTTTGCCACGAACGGCCGCTACCCGCCCCGCGTTGCGCGGCGGGCCCTCGTCCGTTTGCCACGAATGGCCGCTACCCGCCCCGCATAGCGGCCATGTGCGTCAGATGGGCACAGCGATGGTGCCGGGGCGCACAGAAACCCGAGGTCCTCGGCGGACTAGACCCCCGCCGTCTCCTGGGCCGGCGTCGGCGCAGCCTCTCCCGACCGTTCCGTCAGGTATCCGTGGCGGCCGGCCCAGCGCTCAAACCACACCGTCGCGAAGGGGAAGACGGCGGAGAGCCCTGAGAGCAAGGCAATCCGGAACGGCCAGCGCAGCATTGCCCACAGGCTCAGTGCCGCAATCGCGTAGCCGATGAAGAAGGCCCCGTGGATCGGACCGGCAATCTCCACGCCGAGTTCCGTCGTCCGGGTGATCCATTTGAGCACCATGCCGAGCAACAGCGCGGCCCAGCTGAACGCTTCGGCGATCGCCAGCCCCCGGAAGATGCGGATCATCGTGGCGGTCGAGGGAAGTTTCATGCGTATCTCCTGAGTTCTTGCGTCCGTTTTCGCGGTGTCCGGTGTCGCTTTGTCCTGCACCCCGCGTCCGTTGTCCCGCGTCCGTTGTCCCGGGTCCGCTGGCCCGGCGCCGGGCGGGCCGACGTCGGGCAGTAAGAGAAACGCCCAGGCTGGCGGCCTGAGGCGGCCGTGAACCGGGGCGATTCTATACTGCGGGCAATTCCATCATGCGGTGCGTTACTGCCGCCCGACTAGCGTCCGCGGGTGGGACGGGCCTTGTAGGGATCGATGCCCTTCGGGATGGGCAGGCGGCCGCCAAGCGAGGAAATGCGCTTCGACACGGCGCTGACCTCGGTCTTGGTCAGTTCGCCCTTGAGCTTGTTCATCTTCCTGGCGATCTGGCTGAGCGGCACCTGGCCCTCGCCGCGGCCGCTTTCGATCACGTGGATGGTGACGTTGGGGAGGATGCGCGCAAGGCGCTTGCGCTCGGCGTCGACCAGCGGCTTGACCCGGTTGCTGGGGCCTTCGCTGACGAGCACGACGCCGGGACGGCCGATGGCGCGGAAGACGGCATCCTGCGTGCGGGGGTTCACGGCGACGGGCTGGTCCTCGGTGATCCAGCCGCGCTTGAGCGTGCCCAGCGCGGCACCTGACGCGCCGGGCTGGTTCTCGATCTGCGCGAACGCGGCGCGCTCGGCACGGCGGGACAGGATCAGCGTGGCCGCAAGGGCGCCCAGGGCGATGCCGATGATCAGGCCGGTGATCCAGTTGTCGAGCAGGAAACCGACCAGCAGGCTGAGGGCAACAACACCCAGGAACGCCAGCAACATGAGCCACGGAACCATGGGATCGTGGCGGCGGGTCATCTGGAAGACCTCGCCGATCTGCTTCAGCCGGCTCGGCTTCTTGGCCTTTGCTTCCTTGGGCTTACGGGAGAAAAGGCCGCGCTTCGGAGCTTCGGAAGCCGGGCTGGAGTTGCTGGGATCAGGGGAATTCGCCATAGTTCCTTAATTCTACGTGATGGACGGCCAAGGGCCGGCACCGGAGTCATCCGGTGCCGGCCCTTAAGTGGAAGGGTGTCAGAGCAGGGTTCAGGAATGTGCCGCGAGCAGCGAGCTGGCTTCCTGGCGGGTGCTTCCGGAGCTTTCGATGTGCGCGAGTTCGGCCGGGATTTCCCAGCCCTTCTTGCGCATCGCGGTGGCCCAGAGCCGGCCGGCGCGGTAGGAGGAACGCACCAGGGGCCCGGACATGACGCCGAGGAAGCCGATCTCGTCCGCCTCATTTTGCAGGTCGACGAATTCCTGCGGCTTGACCCAGCGGTCCACCGGCAGGTGCCGTTCGGAGGGGCGCAGGTACTGGGTGATGGTGATCAGGTCGCAGCCGGCCTCGTGCAGGT